>JAUVWC010000051.1 GCA_030604325.1 Candidatus Zixiibacteriota bacterium
GAGATAACCCTCTCAGTTCCGCCGTAAAGGAGGACCGGACAGTGCGCATAACGCCGATCGACATTCGTAAGCAGGAGTTCCGCAAGGGCCTGCGGGGCTACGACCCGGACGAGGTGGATACCTTCCTGGCCATGGTGGCCGATGAGATGGAGGAGTTGATCGGGGCAGCGCAGCGGGTCAAAACAGAGGCGTCGTCCTTCAAGGAACGGCTTGCCGAGTACCAGCAGATGGAAGAGACCATGAGGGAGACCATGGCCACCGTCCAGAAGGTGGTGGAGGAGAAGAGGCAAGCCGCCTACAAGGAAGCCGATATGGTGCTCAAGGAGGCGGAGCTCCGGGCAAGCAACTGGATCGAGGACGCCCACAGGTCGATCCGTGACATCAAGTGCGAGCTGGCCAAGCTGCGCGGAATGCGCGATTCGTACGTCACCCGCCTGAGGATGCTGGTCCAGGCGCAGCTCGACATGTTGAATGTGGCCGAAGTGGAGGAGGAGACCCCCGACGAAACCCTCGAACTATTTGAGGAGAGGCTGGAGGAACTGACCGTAAAGGCCAGAGAGCGTGTTGTCCAGGCGGGGGTGATGGCTTCGAATGAGCCGGATCTTGAGTTGGGAGAAGAAGATCCGGTTGAGGAGGATGAGGCCGCAGCGGAGGAGAGCGTAGAGGACGTGGAGGAGAAGTAGGAATATTAAGAGGTAGAAGGGTTGCAGGGTGTGACTAACGAGGGGCTGTATGAGCATATCCAGGAGGCGGTCGCCTCACTCAGGAAGCGGACGGGGGCACTGCCTGCGGTGGGAGTCGTTCCCGGTACCTACCTCAGTGGGCTGGCAAACACGATCCAGGTCGAGACGACTGTATCCTATGATGAGATCCCCCATTTTCCACACGAGGCTTTGCGGACGGAGGATGGAAGACTCGTTTTCGGCGCCCTTGGCGGCAAGTCGGTGGTGGCGATGGGGGCCAGGCTGCATCTCTACGAAGGTTATTCTGCCGCACAGGTTGCCTTCCCGGTGCGGCTCATGCACGCACTCGGGGTGAAGGCGCTGCTTACCAGCGATACGGTTAACAGCATAAATCCCTCCCGCGAACCTGGTGAGATGGTACTGATCGATGATCACATCAACCTGCAGTGGGATAATCCGCTGATCGGGCCGAACGATGAGAGACTGGGACCCAGATTCCCGGACATGTCCGCTCCATACAGCCCGCGTCTGAATGAGCTTGCCATAAAGCTCGCCCGTGAAGAACGTATTCCCCTTCATAGCGGGGTATATGTGGCCGTGGTGGGTTCAGACCTGGTAACCGGCGCAGAGTATCGGTTCCTGCAGGAGATCGGCGCCGACGTGGTTGGCATGAGCACGGTACCCGAGGTGATCGCTGCGGTTCATCAGGGGATGGAAGTCATGGCGATATCGGTAATTACCGGCTCCTGTCCTCCCGATGGCCTCGAACCGGCAGATACCCGGCGAGTCGAGGCGGCAGCCGCACGGGCGGAGCCGTCCCTGATACGTCTTATGACACGGGTGATTGAAGAGCTGTAGTCGCCTTCGCCCTGTTGGATAATCTGATAGATGAATCGAAGATCTGGAAGATGATGAGGAGAGAAATCTGGTAGTGGAAAAGTAATGAGTACGCCCGGTTCCAGAACGAACAGTCCGTTTCAGCCCGTCGACGAGGTCAACCACTCCCCCGGTCGTGAGGAAGTGATCCTGGCGTGGTGGCGGGACAATGACACCTTCCGGAAGACGATCGAGACCCGCGAAGGCGCGCCCGACTACGTCTTCTACGAAGGCCCCCCCACGGCTAACGGCCTGCCCGGCGTCCACCACGTCCAGAGCCGCACCTACAAGGATCTGATCTGCAGGCTCAAGACAATGGAGGGCTACCGCGTGGTGCGCAAGGCGGGCTGGGACACGCACGGTCTGCCGGTGGAGATCGAGGTGGAGAAGCAGCTAGGACTGAATCACAAGGCGGAGATCGAGGAGTATGGTATCGTCGAGTTCAACAAGCAGTGCCGCACCTCGGTACGCCAGTACGAGGAGGACTGGCGGAATCTGACCGAGCGCATCGCCTTCTGGCTCGACCTCGATGATCCATACTTCACCTTCACCGCGGAGTACATAGAGACCGTCTGGTGGATCCTCTCGCGCTTCTTCAAGGAAGGCCTGATATACGAAGGGCGCCGGATCCTTCCCTACTGCCCCCGCTGCGGGACCCCCCTGTCGAGTCACGAGGTCTCACTCGGTTATGAAGAGACCGACGATCCGTCAATCTACATCCGTTTCCCAGTGGTGGATGAAGGGCCGGCGGCAGAGGTCCTTGCCGAGCTGTCCGGCGGCATGCAACGCAGCCTGCTGGTCTGGACCACCACCCCCTGGACCGTGATCAGCAACACCTTCACCGTGGTCCACGCCGACCTCACCTATGTGGAGATCGAAGTCGAGGTATCCAGGCCGCATCTCAGCGAGGCGCTGGACGATCTGTACGGGGAGGGTTATGCCGGCGGCCTCTCCGAGGCCTCGCCTGCACCCGGTGCGCAGGAGCACCTGATCCTGGCGTTGAACCGGGCCCTCTACCTCTTCGGGGATCCCCAGGCACCGGGCTCCTACAAGGAAGGTGTGGAAGAGGTGGCCCAATTCATGGGTTCCGATCTGGTGGGCCTCCGATACCAGCGCCCGTTCACCTTTATGGAGATGGATGAGACGATCACCAACAGGGTTGTGGCGGATGACTACGTCACCGACGAAGACGGCACGGGACTCGTGCACTCCTCACCCGCCTACGGGGAGGATGACTACAACACCGGCCAGCGGGAGGGGATGCCGATCGTCGAAACAGTAGATAGGGAGGGGAAGTTCAAGGAGGAGGTGAAGCTCTGGGCGGGTGTGTTCGTGAAGGAGGCCGATCCGCAGATCATCAGGGACCTGGCCGAGCGTGGGCTGCTGTTCGGCGCCCAGGTGGACAGGCACGCCTACCCGTTCTGCTGGCGCTGTGAGACCCCGCTCCTCTATATGGCACAACCCTCCTGGTACATCCGCACCACCAGCATCAAGGAGCGGCTGCTGTCCGCCAACCGCAGCATCGACTGGATTCCGCCCGAGATAGGCACGGGCAGGATGGGGGAGTGGCTGGAGAACAACCAGGACTGGGCCCTTTCCCGCGACCGGTACTGGGGAACGCCTCTGCCCATCTGGAAGTGCGACAACCCCGAATGCGGCCACCTGGAGTGCATCGGATCGATCGAAGAACTGCGTGAGCGCTGCGATCAGGAAGTGCCGGCCGATTTCGATCCCCACAAGCCGTATGTCGATGTGTTTACATGGAGCTGCTCCTCCTGCGGCGGCACCATGCGGCGCACCCCCGGAGTCATCGATGTGTGGTTCGACTCGGGTGCCATGCCGTTTGCGCAGTGGCACTACCCTTTCGAGAACCGCGAGATCTTTGATAACCAGTTTCCTGCCGACTTCATCAGCGAGGGAGTCGACCAGACCCGCGGTTGGTTCTACAGCCTGCTGGTCATCTCGGCCTTCCTCACCGACAGCCCTCCTTACAAGCACTGCCTGGTCACTGAGATGGTGCTCGACAAAGAGGGTCAGAAGATGTCGAAGAGTAAGGGGAACACGGTGGATCCGTGGGAGGTAATCAACCGGTGGGGTGTGGATCCCCTTCGCTGGTACCTCATTACCAACTCTCCTCCGTGGGCCTCGACCAGGTTCGACGAGGAGGGCATCGCCGAGGTGAGCCGGAAGTTCTTCGGCACCCTGCATAACACCCATTCCTTCTTCGTGCTCTACGCCGATGTTGACGGATTCAATCCCGAAACCGCCGAGCGTATTCCCGCCGGGGAGCTGCCGCTTCTCGACAGGTGGATCCTCTCCCGACTCCACCGGACCACGCGGTCCGTGCGCCGGTACCTGGGCGGCTACGAAGTGACCCGGGCCGCCCGTGCTCTGCAGTACTTCGTGATCGAGGATCTTTCCAATTGGTACGTCCGCCGGTCCCGCCGCCGCTTCTGGAAAGGGGAGTCCGGCCCGGATAAGACGGCGGCCTATCAGACGCTGCACGAGGTCCTCGTCACCAGCGCGGGTCTGCTGGCGCCGTTCATTCCTTTTACCAGCGAGGAACTGTGGCGCAACCTGCAGGCCTGGAGATCCGGTGCCGTCGAGAGCGTCCATCTGAGCGAGTACCCGGCCGGTGAGTCCTCCCTGGTGGACGAAAATCTGGAGCGGGATATGGACTTTGTGCGCCATGTAGTAGCGCTGGGCCGTGCCGCCCGCAGCCGCGCCGGGCTGAAAGTGCGCCAGCCGTTGGGGGAGATGAAGGTGGTCGCTCCTCACGATTGGCAGAGGAGTGCACTGGAGCGGTTGAACTCACTGGTTCTCGAGGAGATGAATGTCAAACGGGTGGAGGCTGTTGCTTCGACCGCAGACTTTATGGAACCCGTGGCCCAGCCCCATTTCTCCAGCCTGGGTCCCAAGTACGGCAAACGGGTCAACGAAGTGGCTGAGGCGATCAGAGCAATGGACCGGCAACAGATCGCGCAGCTGCAGGCGGGCGAGGAGGTTCGGCTTAGGGTGGAGGGAAGGTCCGTGGATATCGAGCCGGCGGATGTCGTTGTGGAGGAGGTTGAACCGGAGGCCCTGGCGGTGGAACAAGAGGGGAATCTGGCCGTGGCGGTTGATACCGAGCTGGACCAGACACTCCTCCAGGAGGGGCTCGCCCGGGAATTCACCACGCGCATCCAGGGGCTGCGGCGCCAGGCAGGTTATGCGGTGACCGACCGCGTCAAGATTGGATACGAGGCTTCTTCCGTGCTTGCATCGGCAATATCCGCGCATGAAGATTACGTGGCGGAGGAGGTGTTGGCTGTTGTTCTCAGGCAGGGACTGCTCGAGAAACCGGAGCGACAGGAAGAATGGAAAGTCGACGGAGAATATGTTAACATTACAATGATTAATGTCCGTACGGAATCATCGGGTGAGGGGTCTACTGGCCCGGGCAGTAGTGACGGGTCGGAGTAAGATTTCGGGGTGGGGGTCGGAAGGAGTCTTATAGATATGTCCAAGGGCCATCCCAAAGAGAAGCTCGAGAAATACAGACAGCTGCTCGAAAACAAGCGTGAGGCTCTCCTCAAGGAACTGGGCTACCTTGAGGACAACAGTATGAACTCGACGATCACTGAGTCTACCGGGGATATCTCCGCCTACTCGTTTCACATGGCCGACCAGGGCACCGACGCCATGGAACGGGAAAAGGCCTTTCTCTTTGCCTCGCGAGAAGGACGTTTTCTCTACCACCTGAACCAGGCTCTTGGTCGTATCGAGGAGGGCAGTTACGGCAGGTGTGAAGAGTGCGGCGAGCTGATTTCCGAAGAGCGCCTTACCGCTGTGCCACACGCCCGCTTCTGTATTTCCTGCAAGACGAAAGAGGACGCGCGTAAGGCGGCAAAGATATCCTGATGTGGGCCTTCGGCCTGGCTGCTTTGATCGTGGCCATAGACCAGGCCACGAAAGCGCTCGTTCAGGCCGTGATGTTACCCAACCAGAGCATCCCTATCGCCGGTTTCCTTTTACGGATCACCTATATCCGCAACCCTTCGGCGGCGTTCGGTCTCAGCATCGCTCCGGCTTACTTTTACGTCATCTTCAGTGTGGTGGCCTCGGTGGTGGTCGGCTATTACATCGTGCGGCTGCCTAAGTGGGATTACTGGCCGCGGATCGCCCTGGCTATGATCCTGGCCGGGGCCATCGGCAATCTGATCGACCGTCTACGTTTCGGCGAAGTCACCGATTTTATTCAGGTCGGACTCTCAGAACGACTGGTCTGGCCGATCTTCAACGTCGCGGATATGGGGGTATCAGTGGGTGTGACGCTTCTGCTGCTCTTCTTCCTTGTCACGGGGGAAACGGATAAAGAGGATGGTCGGCTCGAAGCCTGAACGGCGGGAGCTTACCGTTACATCTGAACCGGGGCTGCCCACCACACCGCAGGGAGAGAGGGAGCGCCTCGATCACTATCTGGGTCGGCAGTTCGGAGACCTCTCCCGATCCCGGGTGGAGGTTCTTATCAAAGATGGGGCGGTGACGGTCGACGGGCGCAAACCGAAGGGGAGCCGTCCGGCCACGGTGGGGCAGGTGATCATCCTGCTGATACCGCCCGCGCGTGAGACTTGGCTCGAGCCGGAAGATATCCCCCTCGACATCCGTTATGAGGATCCGCACATGGTGGTGGTCAACAAGCCGCCCGGTATGGTGGTGCATCCCGCTCCCGGCCACCCCTCCGGGACGCTGGTGAATGCTCTTCTCTACCACTGCCGCGATCTGTCGGGAATCGGAGGTGTGTTGCGTCCCGGGATCGTCCACCGGCTGGACAAAGACACCTCGGGCCTGCTGGTGGTTGCCAAGAACCAGGCGGTGCATATCTCGCTCTCTGAGGCGATGAAGCAGCGGCGCATTCGCCGTACTTACTTGGCGGTTGTCTGGGGACACCCGGAGCCGGAGGAGGGGGCCATCGAAACTTGGATAGGGCGCAGCCGCGGTGACCGCAAGCGTATGGCGGCCTATACTCCGCGCCACGGCCTGCTGGAAAAACGATGGGGAAGACCGGGGGAAGAGGAACAGACCGACGAAATTGTGCGCGAAAGGGCCGCCGTCCCCCCTGGCGTTCCTCACGGGGCTCGTCACGCCGTAACCCGTTACCGTACGCTCACCCACTACGATGTCGCTACTTCGATCGAGTGTACCCTGGAGACCGGCCGCACCCACCAGGTCCGGGTGCATTTCTTATATCGCGGTCACCCGGTTGTGGGCGACCCAACCTACGGCGGCCGCCACAAGGCGGTACGCGGATTGGTGCCGGAACAGCGGGCCCGGGGGAAGTCCCTGCTGGAGGTGATGCCGCGGCAGGCCCTGCATGCCGCGCGCCTGCAGTTCGATCATCCCGTGAGCGGGGAGGAGATGACGGTAGAGGCCGCCCTCCCCGAGGATATACAGCGTCTCATACAGCAGCTGGCTGCAACCTGACTCGGGACACTAGCTCGTTACCGGAAAGGTGCTAGTTCAGGGGGCCGACCAGCGGTAGATGAAACCGTTCCCCGGCGCGGCGGGCTGGTGGGACGGGCTCCAGGCCAGTGCCTCTATGGTCGGCCGTGCCCCGCCGACGAACAGGTAATCCCCGGTGAAGGCGAACTTCACGCTCCCCGGTTCGAAGGGGAGGGGGATGAAGTCCCTAAACCAACCCGCACGGCTGAAGGTCACGAGCCCGAACTCTTCTTCCTGGCTCCCGGGTGCCACCAGCAGCCACTCGTTGTCCCACCAGGCAAAGCCGGCGGTATTTCCCCCCAACATACCGTTCCTGCGCAGTGTGGCTGAGTCCTTCGTTGCACTGCGGAAGCTCGATGTATTGACCAGGATCTCCACGGAGAGCTTGTAGAGGGTCGGGAACTGGTTGCTCTCACCGCCGGCAGGATAGCGGATCAGGTAGAGATCGTTCGCATCCGCGGCAAGGGCGACGCCGCCGTGATTCGACCAGGGAAGCATTGCCTTCCGCTGCCACGTCCCGCCCGACAGGGGCACGCGGCGAATCTCGCTGGCGGTGGTTCCATAGTAGAAATTCCCGAGGCGGCAGAAACTGAGGGGAGGATTGGCGGCGACGACCTGGCCCAGCTCCTCACCCTGAACGCTCCATGTGTTGATTATACC
>JAUVWC010000261.1 GCA_030604325.1 Candidatus Zixiibacteriota bacterium
GCAGCGCTCCATACCGACGGCGGGGGCGCTGGTGAGCACCTCCGCGCCCGCCGAAGCAGCCCTTGCGGCCAGAACCTTGTCGAAGACCCTCCGGTCCAGCACATATGCGTCGAGCTCCAGCACGAGAGTGACCGATGTCCCGTTGGGGCTCGTAAGCCGTATATGGCTGATCCTGGCGCTGATGACATCGGGTTCCGGCTCACCAAGGAAAGCGCGAACGGCACGGGAGGATATACCCTCCGCACAGCGTACGGGTACCCCGATCTCCGCGTCCCTCTCCAGCAGAAGGACGGATCGCCCCTCCAGAGCAGCCCTCCAGGCGGCACACGAGCCGGCCGGGCCGGCTCCGACCACCACCACATCGTAGGAATCTCTCAGGATCTGCCTATACTCCTTTAGCTGGTCTCGTGGAAACTTATAGGCTGAGCCCAGCGGTCTTCGTAGTGCTGTCCATCCTGCAGAATGGCACCGGTCGGGCAGACTGGAGCACACAGGTCGCATTGGGTACAGCTGTCCAGAAAGATGGCCGATTTTTCAAAGATCACTACTGCCCCATATGGGCAAACCGCCGTACAGACACCGCAGCCGTCACAGCGTTCGGATAATATCTTCACGTCATCTCCGCTCCAGGGCTTCTTTACTCAGATCGTCATCCGGGGGTACGGGGTATTGACCGCTGTAGCAGGCATGACACATGTCTCCATTACCCTCGACAGCATCGAGCATGCCTTCCAGGCTCAGGTGCCCCAGCGAGTCCGCCCCGATGTAGTCTCGCACCTCCTCCACATTCTTGTGCGCGGCAATCAGTTCCTTCCGTGTCGGTATATCGACGCCGTAGTAACAAGGCCAGGCCACGGGAGGACACGTGATCCGAACGTGCACTTCACTGGCGCCGGCATCGCGGATCATACGCAGCAGCAGGCGACTTGTGGTGCCGCGAACGATCGAGTCGTCGACTACAATCACCCGTTTCCCCCGTAAAACTCCTTCCACCGGATTGAACTTGACCCGTACGTCGTGGTCCCTTCGCTCCTGACCGGGCTGAATGAAGGTGCGGCCGACGTAATGGTTTCGAATCAGTCCCAGTTCAAACGTTATCCCCGACTCGTGGGCGTATCCCAGAGCGGCCGTGTTGGAGGAGTCGGGCACGCTGATGACGATATCCGCCTCAGTCGGATGCTCCCTTGCCAGGTGCTTGCCCAGCCGGCGGCGCACCTTGTCCACCTTCTCCCCGTAGATCCATGAATCGGGACGTGAGAAATAGACGAATTCAAAGATGCAGGCATGGCTGGTGACACTCTGTGGCAGGCGGCGGGTCTCAATGTCTCCCTTCCTGATGATGAGCATCTCCCCCGCCTCGATATTCCGGACATACGCACCTCCAAGGATGTCGAAGGCGCACGATTCACTGGCGACGATGTGCGCCCCTTCAAACTCGCCCAGGCAGAGAGGTCGGAACCCGAATGGATCGCGCACCGCCACCAGCATCTCCTTAGAGAGAAACAAAAGGCTGTACGCGCCCCTTACCTGCCCAAGGGCTTCCACGATCCGATCCTCGACAGCCGCCGCCTTAGAACGGGCCACCAGATGCAGGATGATCTCGGTATCCATGGTGGTCTGGAAGATGGAACCCTCTCTCTCCATCTGCGTCCGCAGCCGGGGCGTATTGGTGAGGTTGCCGTTGTGAGCCAGGGAGAGGGTGCCCGCCTGGTAGTTGACCCGGATCGGCTGTGTGTTCAGTATGGTTGTGGAGCCGGTAGTGGAATAGCGGGTATGGCCGATAGCCGAGGTTCCCGGCAGCCGGTCGAGCACCTCGGGCTGGAAGACGTCGTTAACCAGTCCCAGGGCTTTGTGGATGTAAGTCCGCTCGCCATCCGAGGTGACGATCCCGGCCGCCTCCTGTCCCCGGTGCTGAAGGGCATAGAGGCCGAGGTAGGTCAGATAGGCGGCGCTGTCATGTCCGGCGATCCCGAATAACCCACAATTGTGACCAATCGATTCGGCGGCCATTGCTAGTGGATCTCCTCTACGTCTCAGGGTTGGCGGCACCCGGCCCGTCATCGGGGGCCGGAATGAAATCGAGTTGCCGCAGGGCACGATCCGCCCGCACGACCTGGACAACGATGCGGTCACCGAGACGGAATTGGTCCCCGGTACGCTCCCCGACAAGACGGTATCTCCCTTCTTCGTAGAGATAGTAATCATCGCCCAGATCGGAAACATGGATCAGGCCGTCAACCAGTAGTTCCTCCAGTTCGACGAAGAGACCGAAGCCGGTCACCCCGGAGATAATGCCGGGGAATACATCGCCGATGTGCTGCTCCATGAAGGCTATCTGTTTGAGTTTGATCGAGTCACGTTCGGTTTCCATGGCGGCCCGCTCCGTCTCACTGGCCTGCTCTGCCGTTGCCCTCAGCCATCCTTCCAGGTGTTCCAACGCCGAACCTGTGGGTACATCTTGCCTGTACCGTCGCAGCAGCCGGTGCACTACCAGATCGGGATAACGCCGGATGGGAGATGTAAAGTGACAGTATGATCGGCTGGCAAGTCCGAAGTGTCCCACGTTGTCCACGCCGTAGTGGGCCTGCTGCATGTGGCGCAGCAGCACTTTATTGACGAGAGATTCGGCCCGTTTTCCCTCCACGCGCTGAAGCAGCTCACTCAACATTATGGGACTCGTTTGGGTGGACCTGGGAAGGGAATAACCGAGTGATTTGATGAACTGACGGAATTCCTCCATCTGCTTCGGATCCGGTTCCTCGTGAATCCTATATATAAACGGAAGGCCCAGGTTCCCGGCGTACTGGGCCACGGCCTCGTTGGCCAGGATCATGAACTCCTCGATCAGCCGGTGACTGGCCAGGCGGAGCCGCTCACGCACGGCCACGGGGAAACCTTCCTTGTCCAGTTCCACGATCGGTTCGGGAAGGTCGAAGTCTATGCTCCCCCGTTCACGTCTCTTCCGGGTCAGCAGCTGGGCAACACGGGCCATCTCGCACA
>JAUVWC010000302.1 GCA_030604325.1 Candidatus Zixiibacteriota bacterium
ACCCCGGCTCGATTGCCAGCGCTTGGCAGCAGGCGGGGCGTGCCGGCCGCCGCTCCGAGGCTTCGGTAGCCGTGCTGGTGGCTTCCTCCCGCCCGCTCGATCAGTTCATGGTCACCCACTCCGACTACTTCTTCGGAGCGAGCCCCGAGCATGGGCGCATCAATCCCGACAACCTCCTCATCCTCGTCAGCCACATCAAGTGCGCCGCCTTTGAGCTGCCCTTCGACGAGGGGGAGACTTTCGGCTCTGAGCCGCTGGAGGAGATACTCGATTACCTGGCCGAACAGAAAGTCCTGAACAAGGCGGGCAGCCGCTGGCACTGGATGCAGGATGCCTACCCGGCGGACCAGGTCAGCCTACGCAGCGCCGATCCTGAGAACTTCGTGGTGATCGACCAGAGCGACGGGGCCAGCGTGCTGGCCGAAGTCGATTTCGACTCCGCCCCCATGAGCCTCTATGAGGGTGCGATCTACATGGTCCAGTCGGAGCAGTACCAGGTGGAGAGGCTCGACTACGAGAACAGGAAGGCGTATGTGCGCCGGGTGGAGGCCGACTTCTATACCGACGCCATCAGCTACACCCGGGTGCGGATCCTCGATGTGTTCGACTCCACCGCCGCCGGGGCCCGTGTCTCCGGCCACCGGCTCGAGCCGGACGAGGATGGGGAGGTCGCCGACGAGGAACGTCCGCTTGAGGGGGTGGGGGTGGCCGCTGATGAGGAACTGGTGGCCGATGCTGTGGCCGCCGCGGGATCCGAAGGTGCTGTTGTGGGCCACACCGGTGAGTCAGCCAGTGGTCCGGTGGAATTGAATTGCGTCTCAGAATGCGGCGAGGTGCACGTGCTCACCCACGTCTCCGGATTCAAGAAGATAAAATTCTATACCTCGGAGAATGTGGGCTATGGGGATGTGAACCTTCCCGACCACGAGATGCACACTACCGCCTTCTGGCTGACCGTGCCGGAAGAGGTGCTGGATCGGCTGGAGCGCAGCCGGGCCGAGATCGTGGACGGCATGTTCGGCATCGCCTACGGCCTGCAGGAAGTAGCCTCCCTCTACATGATGTGCGACGTGCGCGACATGGGCCGCAGCGTGGGGGACAAGTCCGCCACCTGGCACGCCAGCCTGGGGCGGGGGAGCCGGGGGGTGCGCTACAGCACCGGAAGCGGAGGGGAAGAGAAGGATGTCAACCTGGAGGCGCTGGAATCCTTCCAGCCCACCATCTTCCTCTATGACAACTATCCCGGGGGGATCGGTTTCAGCACCGCGCTCTACGACCTTGCACCCGAGCTCCTGAGGGCCACCTACGAACTGATCCGTAACTGCGAGTGCCGGGAAGGCTGCCCCTCCTGTGTGGGGCCGGTGGGAGAGGTGAGCAAGGAGGGGAAGTCTGTAGCTGTGGATATACTCCTGCAGGTCCTCGACTGCGCCGGGGAGGCAGCCGGGACCGCTCTCCTTTCGGCACGAGCCTCTTCATGACACGCGATATTCGCAGTCGTCTCACCCGTGCTCTGGAGCGAGGAGATGTGCGCTCGGCCGGCTCCAGCCTCGGACCGCGCATGCGCCAGCGCCTGGAGAGGGCCCTGGCCGGGAGCAGGCATGAAGGAGACAGCCCTCTTCCCCGCCTGTATGCGGCGGACCGTCTGGCCGGGGGGGCCGTGGCGGAGAAGGAGGAACTCTTTAACGGTGGATTCCTCGGCCGTGAGCTCACCACTCCGAAGGGGAAGGTTCTCCAACACCGCTGGAGTATTCCCTTGCGGGAGCTGGCCACCGTACAGGACCTGGAAGGTGCCGCCGGTGGGGCGGGAGTACTTTCGGTTCTGCTGGAGAATCCCGACCTGGAGCAGCTCGAGCTCGGCCGTGCGCTCTACCTCGATACCGAAACCACCGGTCTTGCCGGCGGCACGGGCACCTACATCTTCATGCTCGGTCTGGGATGGGTGGAGGAGGAAAACTTCGTCGTTGAGCAGCTCTTCCTGCGCGACTTCAGTGAGGAGGCAGCCCTGCTCTACCAGGCCGGCAAGATCGCCAGCCGTTTCGACGTGCTGGTGAGCTTCAACGGTAAGCGCTACGACATGCCCCTGCTGGATACCCGCCTGGTGATGAATCGTCTCGAGGGGAACCTGTCGGAGCGGCCCCATCTCGATCTGCTCTACCCGGCACGGATGCTCTACGGCGGGACGTTCGACAACTGCCGCCTGCAGACGCTGGAGAAGGAACTCATGGGCCAGTTCCGCCACGGGGACATCCCGGGGGCCGAGATCCCTAAGCTCTATTTCGAGTATCTGACCGGGGGCGATGTGGGCAGTCTCGTACCCGTGTTCGAGCACAACCTGCTCGATGTCGTCACCCTGCTTACGCTGACGGCCCACTTCCTGCATCTCTGCCAGCGGCCGGAGCTCGATCCGCGCGCCCTCGCCGGGCTGGGACGGCTGCACCACCGCCG
>JAUVWC010000254.1 GCA_030604325.1 Candidatus Zixiibacteriota bacterium
CCTCCCCGGTGGACGAGTGATTCCTCGAAGCCCTGGTCCATGGCGCGCATGGGGTAGTTATCGCCCAGGTGCCACTTGCCGAAGATGCCGGTGGCATATCCCGAATCACGCAGTATCTCCGCCATGGTCACTTCTTCCGGGTCCATCATCGATCTGCCGAGGTAGGTATCGATGCAACGGGTGCGGTAGTTGTAACGACCCGTCATGAGGCAGGCACGGGTGGGCGAGCAGACAGGGCTGACGTAGAAATTTTCCATCCGCGCGCCGCGGCGGGCCATGTCATCGATATTAGGGGTTCTGATAAGAGGATTCCCCGTCACACCCAGGTCACCATAGCCCTGATCATCGGTCATGATCAGGACCACGTTGGGCCTGTCATTCCCCGCAATCTTCGGTGTCTTAACCCTCCTGGGGAGTACTATCGCTGCTGCGCCGGCACACAGGCCTTTGAGGAAATCCCTCCGGCGATAGCCGCGCAAAGTCCGCACCTTCATGTTCACCCCTATTCCCCGGCGACGACTTCCCGTCGTTTCCTCTTCCGGCGCTTCTGCGGACGAGAAGTCTTGTAGGAACCGGGATCGGGACGCGGTGGCATGACACGCCTTTTCTGGCGGTTTGGTATCTCTTTGCCCAAGGTCCATTACTCCTTGAGATGCGACTCTTTGAAGCAGACCGTCCAAATCCTACTCCATCTGTTTGCCCAGGTAACCACAAATCCATCCTGTCCATATCCTGCCAGAGACTCCGGCACCCGATTCCGCTGAACGACAAGATAATCAGCGCCAGCACCTATCACTTGTTCACGATGCGCCTTTTTAATATGATCAATCCATGTCCGGAACAACCCTCCCCCTGAGCGCAGAGGTCGTCAACCTGAAGCGCTCGGTAATGCGTGACCTCCTACAGCTGGCTGTCGACCCGGAAATCATCTCTATGGCGGGAGGATTGCCGGCCAGCGAGTTCCTGCCGGTGGAAACGTTGCTGGATTGCATAGAAACCGTTCTCGCCCGGGACGGCGCCAGAGCAATGCAGTACAGCCCCCAGACAGAGGCGCTGAAGACCTGGATCGCAGACTACATGGGCGACCGGGGCGTTTCCTGTACTCCCGAAGAAATCTACATCACGTGCGGTGCCCAGCAGGGTCTTGCCATTCTCTCACGCCTCTTCCTCGATCCCGGTCAGCCGGCCGTGATTGAGGATTTGACCTTCACCGGGATTCAGCAGGTAACCTGCGGACGCGGGGCGGCGGTGCGGACGATTCCCATCGACCCAATGAACGGCATCGATGTGGAGGCGCTGGAGGCCGCTTTCCGGCAGTCCCCCACCCCACGCCTGGCCGTACTGATCCCCAACTTCCATAACCCGATGGGAGTATGCCTTCCCGCCGAGCAGCGGCCGCGTGTGGCCGCACTGACGGCGGAATACGGAGTTCCCCTGATCGAGGACGATCCGTACGCCCCCGTGCGATTCGCCGGCGATCACCTTCCGCCCATCAAGGCGTTCGACGAGGCAGGCATGGTGTTCCATCTCGGTTCATTCTCAAAGATACTGGCCCCTGCCGTACGCCTGGGATGGATCGTAGCTCCGGCCGATCTCATACCAACGATCACAGTGCTGCGGGAGTCCCTCGACCTCGAGTCATCCACGCTCCTCCAGCGTGCTGTGGCCGAGTTTCTGGAGCGGGGCCTGCTGGAACCATATCTGGAACGCGTAACCGAGGCCTATCGCCTCCGGTGTGAGACCATGCTCGAGGCACTCGAAGAACACCTAGGTGACCTGGCCCGATGGAGCAGGCCGGAGGGGGGAATCTTCGTGTGGGTTGTGCTGCCGGAACATGTGGACACCGGGGAGATGTTCAATGAAGCAATCAAGCGCAGGGTAGCCTATATACCGGGTTCCGTCTTCTCGGCCGGCGGAGGGTATCGAAACACTATGCGTCTGAATTTCAGCAACCTCCGCCCGGAGATCATCAGGGAAGGTGTGAAGCGATTGTCGGAGATTGTCGAGCCGCTTGTATAGCGTGCTTGAGCACCGATCGAGGCCACTCCCGTATGGAAATCCCTGAATTCGTATATCACCGGCCGGCGACCCTGGCCGAAGCGTGCGAGCTCGGCCGAAACTACGGCGATGAAGCCCGCTTCCTTGCCGGGGGCACCGAGCTCCTCGTCGACCTGAAACAGAAGCGTTATTCGGCCGGTCACATGATCTCGCTGCGCGACATCCCCGACCTGGGCCTGATCAGTCTCGAGGGAGAATCCCTGCGTATCGGGGCAATGGCCACCTTGGAAGAGGTCGCCGCCTCAGACGTCGTCAAGCGGATCTTCCCCACATTGTGCGAGGCGGTCCTGACAATAGGCTCCGTACAGATCCGCAACCAGGCACCGATCGGAGGAAACTTCTGCGGTGCGGTCCCGTGTGCCGACGCCCCGCCGATATGCATAGCGGGCGAGGCCCTGCTCAGGATAACCGGCGTGGACGGGGAAAGGACTCTCCCGGCTGAGGAATTCTTCATCGCCCCCCGCGCATCGGCTCTGCAGCCGGGCGAGCTACTCGTAGAGATCCTCATACCGTTCCAGCCCCAAAACTCCGGCGCCAGTTACCAGCGCTTCTCACTGCGCCACGGCTCGTCGCTGGCCGTCGCTTCGGTGGCCGCCAGAATCATCCTGGAGAAGGAGGAGGAGAAAAAGAATAGGAAAGATAAGAGAATAGCAGATGCCCGGGTCGTCCTGGGAGCGGTAGCACCCACCCCCCTGCCCACCCTCGACTGCATGGGCCTGCTGGCCGGGCAGCCGCCCTCAGAACAACTTTTCCAGCACGCCGCAAAGACCGCCGCGGCAGAGGCGAAGCCGATCACCGACATCAGAGGCAGCGAGGATTTCCGGCGAAGCCTGGTCGAGGTGCTGACCTTCCGGGCGCTGCGGGAAGCGGCAGCAAGAGCAGAGGGAGCTGAAAGGGCCGGGGGTGCTCCGGTATGAGCAACGAACTCCTCATAACACTGCACGTCAACGGCCGCCGGCACGTGGTCGGCACGAGACCCTGC
>JAUVWC010000258.1 GCA_030604325.1 Candidatus Zixiibacteriota bacterium
GCCATGGGGGTGCTGCGGAACTTCTAGCCGCCGGCCGGTGGCCGGCGGCCGCCTCGTTCGATACGGGGTCGGAGCAGCAGCAGGAACAGCAGCCCCAGGCGGAGGAAGACCCGTACCGGCGGGCCCGGCAGTTCTTCCAGGAAGGACGCTACAGCCGGGCGGCCGAAATCCTCGAAGCTTCCCTGCGCACAGGTGGTCTGGGGCCCCACCGGGCTTCCGCCTGGCTTCTGCTGGCCGCCACCCGACTGGGCGCAGATGCACCGGAGCCCGCCCTGCAGGCCCTCGACGGGCTGGATCGTGAATACCCGGATGGTCCCTACCTGCTCGAACGGGAGTGGCTTCGCGGACGAGCCCACGGACGGGCGGGGCGCTTCTTTGAGGCGGCTCAGGTATACGCCGGCGTTGTCGAGAGAGATCCGCAGAGCCGGCTGGCGGGGGCGGCGAGGGATGAACTGGCCGCGCTGGTAGCCCAGCGGCTGGATGCCTATGAACTGCAGCGGTTGGGCTACGAGTGGGTCGGCACCGATCTCAAGGGATGGCTGGCGGCGGTTACAGTCGAGGAGCTGGCAGGAAGTGGTGATCTGGCGCGCGCCCGTCGGCTGCTGGAGAGAATCGAAGCAGAAACTCCGGAGGGGGGATACGGCCAGGCCACGGCCGAGAGACTGGCGGAATTGTCGGAACGGCTGGAATCGGCGGGACCGGCGGGATTCGTGCTCGGGGTGTTGGTTCCCCTGACCGGGCCCGATGCGGAGCTGGGACGCGATATCATCGATGCTGTCCGTCTGGCGGTGGCCGAGGCACAGATCGATGTCCGGCTGGCGGTCCGCAACACACAAGGCTTGCTCGAGGGCACGGTCAGGGGCACCCTTTCGCTGATCCAGGACGAAGGAGCCCATATCATGCTCGGTCCGCTGGTAGAGGATTTGGCCCTGGTAGCGGCGGGGATAGCCGAGGGGATGAATGTGCCGATAATCCTGCCCCACACCCAGAGTGCGGTCACACCGACACTGGGCGAGAATGTGTACCAGCTGCAGGCCACCCCGAGGATCCAGGCCAAGGCACTGGCCGATGCCGCCATCGACAGTCTGGGCATGCGGACATTTGCGGTATTGAACCCCCTGGCTGGAAGTGGGCCCGATTTCGCCGAGGCGTTCATAAGCCGCGTGGAGGAGAAGGGGGGCAACATCATCGCCCACCAGCAATACTTCCCCGAGACCGCCGATTACCAGATTCAGCTGGAGGCGATACGCAGAGCGGCGCTCATGCTTAGTCTGGCCAATACCTCGAACATCCGCGTGACCGACGAGGTCGCTATTCGGGAGGCAAACCTGGATACGCTGGGCGATCCGGTTCCGGTCGGCAGTCTGGACGCGCTGGTAGTGCCCGCCACCGATCCGATGGCGGCGGTGCAGATCGCACTGCAGACAGATTTCGTCTATCTGGTGACAACCATTCTGGGTGGTTCCGCCTGGAACTCGTATGAGGTGATCCGGTCGGGACGGCACTATGTGAACGGGGTGGTGTTCACTGATGCCTATTCGATCAGTAAGACTTCCATGACCCAGATCGACTTCGCCAACCAGTATTATACAGCCTATTCGCGTCAGCCGGGTCGGGTGGCCACGTTTGCCTATGATGCGGCCAGGCTTGCGCTGACCGCTTGGCAGATAGTACCGGCCGGCAGTGTGGGCGCCGATCGAAGAGGGGCCATGCGCCGCTGGCTGTCCGGCATCAGCTCGTTCGAGGGAGCCACCGGTCCCATAAATTTGAGCCGCAATGCCAGGATCAACGACAACGTCTACCTGCTGCAGATCCGGCAGGACGCCATCGTTCCGCTGACCGTTATGCCGACCGCTGCTGTTCCACCTCCACCTGATAATCAATGATCGCCTGATGGCATTTCCACAATCCGCCCAGGCATCACTCCTGAGACCCGGCCTTCCGGAGGACCTGGCCGCCAAGGCGGCGGCACTGGTTAAGCGGCTCGCAAGCCACAGGCGCGTACTCATAGCCTACTCGGGAGGAGTGGACAGTTCTCTGGTGGCATACGCCGCCCGGCAGGTGCTGGGACGCGACGGTGTACTGGCGGTAATCGCCGATTCCCCCAGCCTTCCGCGGCGCGAGCTCGCAGAGGCCCTGGCCTTTGCCCGCGACCACGATATTCCGTGCAAGATGGTGGAAACCAACGAAGGTGATGAACCCGGCTACATCGCCAACACTGGTGAGCGCTGCTACTTCTGCAAGCGGGAACTCTACACTGTGCTGCGGGAGTCCTTCTCCTCCGGGGGATTCGACGCCGTTCTCAGCGGCACGAATGCCGAGGACGTCTCCGACTTCCGTCCTGGTCTGAAAGCGGCTGAGGAGATGAAAGTGGAGAGCCCTCTTCTGGAAGCCGAGCTATCCAAAGAGGACGTCCGCGCGCTGAGCAGGGCTCACGGACTCGAGACCTGGAATAAGCCCGCCCTGGCCTGCCTCGCCAGCCGGATACCGTACGGGGATGAGGTGAGTTCGGATAAACTGGCTCAGATCGAAGCGGCCGAAGAGGTACTCTGGAATGAGGGGTTCCGGGTTTTTCGTGTCCGCCCCCAGGGGGAGGTGGCGCGCCTGGAGATCGGCGGGGAGGAACTGCACAGATTCAAAGATCTGGAACTGAAGGACCGGGTCTGTGCCGGCGTAAGAGATACCGGATTCGCCATGGTGGGGCTCGATCCAGAACCCTATCGAAGCGGGCGGCTGAATGAAGCACTGGAGAAGAAATGAAGGGACAGAGGCCCCGCCATGACTGATTCCATGACTGATACTACCAATGGGAGAAATGACCTGGGGACGCTGTTCGATGAGGAAATCGAGCGCCGCGCCTCGGTCGAGCATGCCTGGCCTGCGGCCGTGCGCGATCCCTTTATCTCCCTGTGCGAAAAAATGGAGGAGGTGGTGCGGGCGGGCCGGATGGTACTGCTGTGCGGCAACGGGGGCAGCGCCGCCCAGGCGCAGCACTTTGCCGCCGAGATGGTGGGCCGCTTCAAGCGGGA
>JAUVWC010000294.1 GCA_030604325.1 Candidatus Zixiibacteriota bacterium
CTGAGACCGGACGGGAAGACCCAGGTGTCAGTGGAGTACGAAGACGGCGAGCCTGTGCGGATGGACACGATCCTCATCTCCACCCAGCACGCCCCCGATGTTGAGCAGGAGACTATCCGGGAAGACCTGATGGAACATGTGGTAAAATCGGTCATTCCTCCGGAGATGATGGAGGGGGGCCCCACGTTTCTGGTGAATCCGACCGGCCGTTTCGTCATCGGAGGGCCCCATGGGGATACCGGTCTGACCGGGCGGAAGATAATCGTAGACACATACGGCGGTTACGGCAGCCACGGCGGAGGAGCTTTCTCCGGTAAGGATGCCACCAAGGTTGACCGCTCCGCCTCATATATGGCGAGGGCGGTGGCCAAGCACCTCGTGGCGGCGGATCTGGCCGACCAGGCCGAGGTCCAGCTAGCCTACGCCATCGGAGTTGTGGATCCGGTCAGCGTCCTGGTGAATACTTCGGGCACTGGCCGGCTGTCTGACGAGAAGCTCGCGGAGCTGGTCCGGGAGCTCTTCCCGTTGACACCGACGGGAATGATCGAGAAGCTGGAACTGCGCAGACCGATCTTCCGGAAGACCGCCGTCTACGGCCACTTCGGACGGGAACTGCCCGAGTTCACATGGGAGACTCTCTTCATGATCGACGAGCTGAAAGAGGCCGCCTCCCGGCTCTAGTGTCCCGAGTCAGAAGCCTGTCGGAGAAACGCTCCGGCTGCGGCCTGCGCTGGCAACCTTTAGAGCCACGATTTCCCATATTTATTAACAGGAAGGTCCCATGGCTGATCAAACCCTACCGAATATAGCTGATCCTTCTCTTGCTGCCTCCGGCCGGCGTCGAGCCGACTGGGCCTCCCGGCAGATGCCCGTTCTGGAGATGGTGCGCCAGCGGTTTGTGCAGGAGAAACCCTTGGAGGGGAGTGTCATCAGCGCGTGCCTGCACGTCACCGCCGAGACAGCTGTGTTGATGCGCACGCTGAAGGCGGGTGGCGCGGATCTGGTGCTGGTGGCATCGAATCCGCTCAGCACCCAGGACGACGCCGCCGCAAGCCTGGTTGAGGAGGACGGAATCCTCGTACAGGCCCTGCGGGGCGAGGATACTGCGACCTACTCCAAGCCCATCCGCGCCGCGCTCGATTTCGGGCCGGTCATAACCCTGGATGACGGCGCGGACCTGGTGAGCACCCTGCACAAGGAGTATGCCGACAGCCTGCAAAGTGTGCGGTGTTCGATGGAGGAGACCACTACGGGTGTAATCCGCCTGCGTGCGATGGCCGCCGACGGCGCATTAAAGATCCCTGTAGTGGCGGTCAACGATGCCATGACGAAGCACCTTTTCGATAACCGTTACGGGACAGGACAGTCGACCGTGGACGGCCTCATCCGGGCCACCGATATTCTCCTGGCCGGAAGCACCTGTGTTGTGGCCGGCTACGGTTGGTGCGGCCGGGGGGTGGCTAACCGCCTCCGGGGCCAGGGAGCCTGGGTCATCGTCACCGAGGTGGACCCGGTCAAAGCGCTGGAAGCGGCCATGGACGGTTTTCAGGTCATGCCGATGCTCGAGGCGGCGCGGATAGGCGATCTATTCGTTACCCTTACCGGTGATATTTCAGTCATCAGGCGCGAACACTTCGAGTTGATGAAGGATGGTGCCCTTGTGGCCAACTCGGGCCACTTCGACGTCGAAGTGAACTTGGAAGTGCTGGAGGAAATGGCTGAGGAGGTGGAGGAGAACGTTCGCGACCACGTTGACGCCTACATTCTACCCGACGGGAGGCGCATAAACGTGCTTGCCAAAGGGAGGCTGATCAATCTGGCGGCCGCCGAGGGTCACCCGGCCGCAGTGATGGACATGTCTTTCTCCGTACAGGCCCTCTGCTGTGAGTGGGCGCTGCAACAGGACGGGCTGGAAGTGCGGGTCCACACCGTCCCCGATAAGATCGACGACTGGGTTGCGCGGCTGAAACTGCAGGGCATGGGAATCGGGATCGACACGCTGACCGAGGAGCAGGACAATTACCTGCGGTCGTGGCAGCTGGGTACCTGATACCGGCCCACACTACTTTTCCAGGATTCTTTTCAAGGATAATTTTCCGAAAATAATCTGTCATAAGTTGCGGAAAGTGATTCGTCTGCTTTCATTATGAAGCTAGCCGCTTATCCCCTTTGCGGTTCCAAGCTCATTTCCCGGGACCCAGAACGAGGAGTTTGTATGCATAAGGACCGGTACTCTAGCCGTTGGCCGCGCCCGTATGGAAGTCTACTGACGGTGGCCGTGGCGTTCAGCCTGGCGGTCGGCTGCTCGATAAAAAGCCCCAGTGCCCCCTCCTGGGAAGTCGTCTACAACCTCCCCCTGCTGAATCAGTGGTTCGATATCACCGACTTCATGGAGGATGAGGACTTCGCGCCGGTAGGGGCCGATAGCATATACACGGTCGAATTCGAGGAATCGCTCGAGAGGATCGATGTGGGGGATAATGTCACACTGGAAGGACTCGACCAGTCGGTGTCCGAGTCGATCGGCAACTTCACCGTTCCATCATCCCCACCCCAGACTGC
>JAUVWC010000120.1 GCA_030604325.1 Candidatus Zixiibacteriota bacterium
CCGTCTATATGTACAGGCTGAAACGGGCCCTGGCCATGGTGGCGGAGAAGATCGGGAGGGAAGAAGATGTCGAGCGCTGGAACGGGGGGGCGGATAGGATTGCGGCCGCCGTTCTGAACTATATGTGGGATCCGGAGGAGCAGTGGTTCAGCGATGTCGACCCCCGCAGGATGGAGCGCACCGGAGTGAAGGCGGCGGTGGGATTCTACCCCTTCATGACCGATCTGGCCGGCGCCGAGCACATGCCCGCCCTGTGGGAACATCTGCTCGACAAGGACAAGTTCTGGACACCCTATCCCGTTCCCGCCACCAGCGCCGACGATCCATGGTTCGATCCCGACGCCCGGTGGAAGGGGAAGCGGATGAACTGTCCGTGGAACGGGCGTGTCTGGCCGATGACCAACAGCCACGTCTTCGAGGCTCTCGTGAGGGCGGCCATGGTGTTCGACTATGGGCTCATGCCTCACGCCGCCCATTTCCTGACACGTTATGTGAGGATGCTCTTCACCGACGGTGATCCCGGACGCCCGAACACCTTCGAGCACTATCACCCCTACACCGGCCAGCCCTGCTACTACCGGGGTGTCGACGACTACATGCATTCCTGGCTGGCGGATCTGATCCTGCGCTACGGGGTGGGCCTGGAGCCGCCCCTGCTGGAACTGTCCATGGGCGACTACGCCCTCTCTCACCATCCACTCGACCTGGGGCTGGAACATCTTACCTGCCGGAACATCCTCTATCGCGGTCACCTGATAGACGTGGAACTGGCGGACGGGCAGGGTCGGGTTAAGGTAGACGGCGGGGTAGTGGCCGAAGGGCCGTGGGGGGAGCCGCTGGCCATTCCTCTCCAGCCGTAATGAGCGGTGATACGCCGCATTCTTTTCCTCGTATTCCATTTATTCCATTCCGTTGACGCGCCCGGATTGTCTTCCTATCCTGCGGCATGACTTCATCCTCTCGAGCATCCCCTTCTGCGTCTCCTCTTAAGAAGGCTGCGCGTCCCCTCGAGGAGTGGCTGGCCTCGGAGGTGGCGGAGGCGATGGCCCGGGAGATCGAGGCCGCCGGTGGAGCCGAGGTCTTTTTCGTGGGCCGTCTCTCGCCGGAAGGGAGTGTTGTCGAAGCCGAGGTGGCCGCCCGGGGCACCGAAGACGCCGTGCCCGCCATTATGCAGGCCACACGGCCGGGTGAGCTGGTGATCCACAACCATCCCTCGGGCGTGCTGAAGGCCTCCGAGCGCGATCTGGATGTGGCCAGCCGCCTGGGCGAGGATGGTATCGGCTTTGCCATCGTGGATAACGCCTGCTCCGCTATCTACGTGGTGATCGAACCGCGGCAGGCGGAGGAGGTACAACCTCTCGAACTGGAATGGATAAAGGCCTTCTTCGAGCCGGGAGGGCCGCTGGCGAAAGTGTTGGACGGTTACGAACCGCGCCAGGCCCAGGTGGAGATGGCGCTGGCGGCCGCCGGCACCTTCAACGAAGGACGCGTGGTGGTCATCGAGGCGGGCACGGGAGTGGGCAAGAGCCTGGCCTATCTGGTTCCGGCCATCTTTTGGGCCACCCGCAACCACCGCCGCGTTGTCGTCTCCACCAACACTATCAACCTTCAGGAGCAGCTGATCGGCTCCGATCTCCCCCTCCTGGAGAAGGCGGGACTCGAGTTCCGGGCGGTGCTTGTCAAGGGAAGGCGCAACTACGCCTGCCTGCGCAAGGCCGATGAGGTCGGTGGCGAGCCGGACCTGTTCGCCGAAACCGAACCGGAGACGGTCCGTCTCAAGGAACTGGTGGAGTGGGCGTTCCGCTCCAGCGACGGAAGCCTCTCCGATCTGAGCCCCCCGCCTCCCGAAGTGCTCTGGGAGCAGCTGGCTACCGAGGCCGACGACTGCACGCGCGCCCGCTGCCCCTTTTTCAACGATTGCCACTTCTACCGGGCACGCACGCAGGCGGCTACGGCCGACATACTCATCGCCAACCACCATCTCCTCTTCACCGACCTGGCACTGCGCCATGTGATGGGTGGTGGGGGGGGGACGGCCGTGCTGCCGCCCTACAGCCACATGATCCTCGACGAGGCCCAGCACGTGGAAGAGGTGGCCACCAGCCACTTCGGCACCGAGGTCAGCAGCCTGGGTCTACAGCGCCAGCTGGGGCGCCTCCAACACCGGCGTAGGCCCGGCAAGGGGCTCCTGCCGCTTCTGCTCAAGAATCTGATCCCGCTCGCCGAAGGTAACCCTCAGGCCCAGCGCGGTCTCGAGCGGCTCGAAACCGAGGTGCGCCCCTCGCGGGCCGCAGCGGCCGAGGCGATACCGGCCCATTTCAGTAGCCTGGCCCGGGCGGCGGAGTCGTTGATGGCCAGGGGGGAGGAGGAGCGGCGGCTACGCCTAACCGAGGATATCGAGAGCGAGCCCGCCTGGCGTGAGGACGGCCGTGAGTCGTGTCGGGCGCTGAGGGCGGAGCTTATCCGACTGACGACGGATGTGGAGCGTCTGTTGAGAGATCTCGACCCCCTCCGCGAGGAGTACGGTAAGGAACTGGATTCCCCCTGCATCGATATAGCAGCCGTCACGGGGCGGCTCAGTGCAGCAGCAGCGGCGTTGGCCTGCTTCATCGATCCTGAGGACCCCGGAGAAGAGGAGATCGTGCGCTGGCTGGAGAGCGCTCCACCACGGGGGGATATGCCCAGACTGACCCTGTCGGCGGCGCCGATCGAGGTCGGCCCGCAACTGGCACAGGTGGCGTTCGGCGCGGTAGAGGGCGCCCTGCTCTCCTCGGCTACACTGGCCGTAAGGGGCAACTTCGAGTTCATATCCGCCCGTCTCGGCCTCGACCGCCTGGAGAAGGGGCGTGTGGTGGCTGAGGTGCTGGCCAGCCCCTTTGTTCACGCCCGGCAGGTGGAGCTGTTGATCCCGGAAGATTTTCCGGAGCCGACCGAGGCGGAGCACGAGGCGGCGCTGGCCGACCTGCTGGGGCCGGCGATAGTCGCCGCCGGGGGACGGACGCTGGTGCTGGTGACCTCCTACGGATCGCTGCGCCGCATTCACGACATGCTGGTCGGATCCCTGGCGGATAAGGGGATACGGCTGCGGCGCCAGGGGGAAGCCCCCCGCACCGAGCTGCTCCAGTCCCTTCGCGCCGGTGCGGGAGAGGCGCTGCTGGCGACCGACTCCTTCTGGGAAGGGATCGATGTCAGGGGGGAGGCGCTGAGTCTGCTGGCGCTAGCGAGGCTGCCCTTCAGGGTGCCCTCGGAGCCGGTCCTGCAGGCGCGGGCGGAGCGCCTCGAGCGGGAAGGGGGAAGGGCATTTACGGAGTTGTTACTTCCCATGGCTGTTCTGAAATTCAAGCAGGGTATGGGACGTCTTATACGGCATCGCGAGGATCGCGGCGTGGCGCTGGTGCTAGACCCGCGAATCCTGCACAGGTCGTACGGCCGGATGTTCCTCGATTCGCTCGGGTGGGGCGATCCGGTGGTCGTAACCTCCGAGGAGGCCCTCACCCGCGTGCGGAATTGGTTCACAAGCCAGCGGGGACCGGATTGATGTTTTCTGAGCCGGAATGGCCCCCGCCCGCCCGCCGGGCGGCGGAGGCGCTGCGGCGATTGGTGGAGGCCGATGAGGTCGGAGGCGGTTTGGAGGCCGGCTCGATCCGCGTCGGGGCCGCACCCGGCCGGGTAAATCTGCTGGGTGGGCACACCGACTACAACGAGGGTTACGTGCTGCCGGTGGCCGTGAACCGTTATGTGGCCTGTGCGGTTCTGGAAACGGTTCCTGAAGGTGGTGGGGAGGATGATGCATCCTCATTGGAATTCTACGGCCTCGATTTCGACGACCGCTTCACCATCGAACTTACCCGGCTGGGTGACCTCCGGGCGGATGGGGAGGCATTTGAGCGACTGGTGGGCGGCCAGCAGTACCGCTGGCGGCGGTATGTGGCCGGGGTGGTTCTGGAGATGGACGAGGCGGGCATGGCTTTGCCGGCCAGCCAGGCGGTGATCACCGGCGATGTGCCTATCGGGTCCGGCCTGTCCTCCTCAGCGGCGCTGGAAGCGGCCGTGTACACCGCCCTGGCCCCCGCGGGCCCCGCGACAGTGGAGGCGGCCCTGCTCTGCCAGCGTGCGGAGAACCGGTGGGCCGGTGTGCCCTGTGGGATCATGGACCAGTTCGCCAGCTTCATGGCCCAGGAGGGGAGGGTGCTCTTCCTCGATTGCCGCCGCCTGACATACAAGAACGTCAGACTGCCCGGCGGCAGTGCGATCACCGTGGTCGACTCGGGAATCCGCCGGGAGCTTGCCGACGGCGAGTACCGCAAGCGCCGGCAGGAGATCGAGTCGGCCCTCGGGATCCTCCGCAAGGTGGTCGGTCCGCTCCAGTCGCTGCGGGATCTGACGCCCGAGGTGTTTGCGGAGGTGGAGGACATGCTTCCCCTCCGACTCCGCCGCCGTGTCGAGCACGTGGTCGGGGCGATAGCCCGCGTCCCCCGGGGGATTACCCACCTTGCCCTGGGCGAGGATGGGGAGTTTGGAAAACTCCTCAATGAGTGCCATCGCTCCCTGGCGGACCTCTACGATGTCAGTACTGCCGAGCTGGATACCATCGTAAGTGCGGCATCGGAAGTTGAGGGGGTTCTCGGAGCGAGGCTGACCGGAGCGGGTTTCGGTGGGTGCTGCGTGGTGCTGCACCGGGAGGGGTGCGAGGATGAGCTGCGGTCGGCCGTTACGGCTGCGTTTGAAGCGAAGTTCAGCCCCACGCTCTCTTTCTATCATCTTCACACCGCCTCCGGCGCCCGCCTGCTGGGTGGAAAGGAAACAGTTCAATGATGGGATATTCGCTCGTGGGGACAGCTCAATGAATCGAGGGTGGTAGCACGATGGAGGGACGTCTCATCGGTGTCGATACGGGGGGTACTTTCACTGATCTGGTAGCACTTACCCCCGAAGGACTGGTGCACTTCAAGCTGGCCAGCACCCCGGATGATCCCTGCCGGGCCGTCCTTGGCGGGGTGGAGAGCATTCTGGCCGGCGGCACCGCCGGCCCATCCGATCGGATTGGTCACGGCACGACGGTGGCCACGAATGCCATCATCACGGGCAATATTGCCGCGGCGGCCCTGGTGACCACGCGGGTCTTCGAAGATGTGCTCGAGATCGGCCGCCAGGACCGGACCGCTCTCTACGATCTGGAGGTGAAGCGACCCGAGCCGCTGATCTCTCGTGACCACCGGCTGGGAGTGGCGGGGCGGGTGGGTCCGCAGGGTCAGG
>JAUVWC010000252.1 GCA_030604325.1 Candidatus Zixiibacteriota bacterium
CCGCAATCGAAGTCCAGGCCGATAGAAACATAGGTACCATCAACCGGGATATCTACGGACACTTCCTGGAGCTGGCCTTTGACTGTTTTTACGGCGGGCTGTGGGCTGAAATGCTGACAAGCCGCAAGTTCGAAGCCGACGACGGCGAGGGTGACCAATACGGGGTGGTCAGGCCCTGGCGCCCCATCGGGCGGACGTTAAACACCCATTTCATGCACGACAACACGGTTTTTTACTGTGGCTGCCAGTCGCAGAGAATCGAAAGTGAGGAGCAGCCCGGGCATGAAATCGGCATCGGGCAGAGCGGCCTATATCTTGAAAAGGGCAGGAAATACCAGATGCGGCTCAACCTGAGACAGGAGGGAATTACCGCGCCGATTGTGGTGGCCTTGAAGGGGGAAAGCGGCATCTATGCCCGCCGGGAGATTATCCCGACCGGCACCGACTGGAGCCGCTTTACCTTCGATTTGCAGCCCTCACGAACCGATCGCGAGGGAATCCTTACGATCACCTTCCGGGGGCCGGGCAGGCTGTGGCTCGGGACGATCTCGCTGATGCCGGAGGATCATCTCTCGGGATACCGCAGGGATGTGGTCGAGGCCCTGCGCGAAATAAAGCCGCCCAACATCCGGTGGCCGGGCGGGAATTTCGTTTCCTACTATCACTGGGAGGACGGCATCGGGGACCGGGACCGGCGTCCGCCCAGGCCCAACTACGCCCGTAGCGGCGTGCGGGGTGACGGGTGGCAGTCCCGGGAGCAGTGGGAGCCCAACGATGTGGGCATTGATGAATTTATAGAGCTGTGCCGGCTTACGGGCGCCAGGCCGTACCTGGCGGTCAACGCCGGGGACGGGACGCCCGAAGAAGCGGCCCGGTTGGTCGAGTATTGCAATGGCCTCGCGGACAGTGAATACGGCGTTAGGCGGGCCGCGAATGGTCACCCCGAGCCATACAATGTCCAGCTGTGGGGCATCGGAAATGAGACTTTCGGCAACTGGCAGGGGGGACACGTTGACGAGGAAACCTACGCCCGGCGGCACCTGGCGATCGGCATGGCCATGCGCAAGGTCGATCCCACCATTAAGCTGGTGGCCGTGGGCGGGCGGCACTGGTTCTACCGGCGCTGGAATCGGGCGCTGTTCAGGATCGCGGGGGGATACATCGATTACCTCTCGCTCCATTCCTATGCGAAAAAGTACCGTTCCCATATGAAAAAAGAGGACCTTGAAGACCCGGATTTCGCCCTGGAGTTCTACGACTACATCGTCTCGTCCCCTTACGGTGTGGAGGAGCAGATCGAGCTGACGGGCCAGGAGATTACAACTGCCTACCCCAAGAGGCCGGATATCCCGATTGCCTTCGACGAGTGGAACTGCTGGGCCTACCGCGCGCCGGATCACTATGTCGAGTTCGCTTTGAGAGATGGGCTCTACACCGCCGGCATGTTGCACGCCTTCCGGCGGCAGTGCGGTGTGGTGCAGCTGGCCAATTTTTCCATGACGGTCAACTGCCTGGCCATGATCCGGGTGAACCGGTTCGGGCTGTTCTTTAATCCGCAGTACCTGGTTTTCAGGATGTATATGAACCACCAGGGGTCGGTGCTGCTCGACTCGGCGGTCGAGTGTGATTCCTTCCCGGCCCCCGAGTATGAGCAAGGCCGCCCGCAGGCCAGAAAACGCATTCCCTACCTGGACGCCTCGGCGACAATGAGCTCCGATGGCAAGACGCTCTATCTGGCCGTCGTCAACCGGCACCGGAGCGAGACCATCCGCAGCCGGATAGGCATTAAGGGCTGGCGGCCTGGCCCGCAGGGACTGGTTGTCCGGTTGGAGGGCGAGCACTACATGGACGAAAATACATTCGAGGAGCCGGATCGGATTTGGATTTCAGAGAAACCGGCCGACGACTTCGGGCAAAGTTTTACCTGGGACTTTCCGAAGCACTCGGTGACCATCCTTCAGCTGCATAAACACGAGAGAGTTAATTGACCGGAATCCATTGAGGTGGAACAGGAGCCGTACGAAGAAATCCACTCTCATGGCTCTGGAGATATCGTGTTCCGGGAAGGAGAAAATCATAACAACGTGAAATCACAGGAGTCGTAATTGTCATCTGAAACATCAGCTAACAAGCAGCCCAATCTGCTGTTCGTATTCGCCGATCAGATGCGTGGGCAGGCCATGGGATGCGCGGGGAACGGACAGGACATCACTCCCAATCTGGACCGGCTGGCGAGTGAGGGTTTGCGGTTTGCTAACGCTATTTCCACCTACCCGGTGTGCTGCCCGGCTCGGGCCTCGCTTATGACCGGCAAATATCCGCTCAGCCACGGGGTTGTTACCAACGGCCCTCCGCTACCGGATACTGAGCTGTGCATCGGGGACATGCTCAAGGCGGCCGGCTATCAGACCGGCTACATCGGCAAATGGCACCTGAATGGGCATCAGAGCGGGGAGTCCCAGTTCGTACCGCCGGGTCCGAAGCGGCACGGCTTCGATTACTGGGCCGCCGCCAACATCTGCCACAACTACTTTGATTCCTTTTACTATACTGACACCGACGAGAAGATACCCATTAAGGGCTGGGAGCCGGATACGCAGACCGATCTGGCTATCCGCTACCTGGAAGAGCACCGGGAAGGATCGCCGTTCTGTCTGTTCCTTTCCTGGGGACCGCCACACGATCCCTACCTCGCGCCGGAGAAGTATCTGAAGCAATACCCCCCCGGGAAGATTAAGCTACGGGAGAATGTCTTCCTGGCCGACAGGAGTATTGTCGCCACCTACTACGCCGCAATAACCTCCCTGGACTGGAATATGGGCCGCCTGCTGGAAGCGCTGGATCGGCTGGGCCTGGCCGACGATACCATCGTGGTTTTCACTTCCGACCATGGTGAGCAGCTGTTCTCGCTATACCTGTTCCACAAACAGTGGCCCTATGAAGAGACGATTCAGGTGCCTTTCATTCTACGATACCCCGGAAAGGTGGCGGCTGGCGAGGTGACCGACCTCCTGATGGGAACACCGGACATCCTCCCCACCCTGCTGGGGCTGATGGACATCGAC
>JAUVWC010000342.1 GCA_030604325.1 Candidatus Zixiibacteriota bacterium
CGCTTCTGCAAAAGTACAAGGCGACGGCCATGATCGCCGGACATGACCACATCTATGAGCGGTCGGAGCCCCCGGGTGGAGTAACGGTCATCATCACCGGCGGAGCCGGCGCGCCGCGATACAGCAAGGCCGAGGATGCCGAGAGGCAGAATCCCTATTCAAAGGTCTTCGCCCCGGTGCTGCACTACTGTCTTTTTGAGGTCAGAGGCGATACCTGTACGATGAAAGTCCTCACGCCTGAAGGTGACGTTATCGACACCCGTACCTGGATAAGTTCTCGTGCCGCGTCTTCAGGCTTCTTTTAAGTGAATCGCACCAGTGCCGGTTCCGGCCCGTCGTGCGCGGCCGTCAGCACGTTGTAATACTGGGCGCTGGCTCCTTGAAAGTGCTCCATCCGATCCGGGAACCAGACGGAGGTGAATGATGCACAAGAGATATGCCGTTTCCGTGGCTGCTTTGCTGGTGCTGCTGGCCGCACAGTCCTCACAATCCTCCTTTGCAGGAAAGTTTCATGATAATTCAGAGAACGCAGCGCGGCGTGCCAGACTAATGGAGAGGATACCCGATGGCGCGGCCATCTTCCTGGGTGCGACCACACCGGCGTCGGACAGGCGATTCTTCCAGAACAACGATTTCTACTATTTCAGCGGAGTAGAGGTCCCCAATGCCATCCTGGTCATAGACGGAATGAAGAAGGAGAGCGTTCTTTTCTTCACCCTCAGCGAGGATGGGGCCCGGGGCGAAGGGCTGCCTGTCGAACTCGTCAGCAACCCGGTCGAGGTGACCGGCATGGAGAGGGTTCTGCCGATCGACGAGTTCGCCTCATATCTGTCCGGATTGAGTCAGCAGACGGCGACGTTCTATACACCCTTCAAATCCGAGGAGTTGAGCCGGGAGAATACTAGCGAGAAGTTCGGGGCACTGCAGCGCACGATGACCGAGAATCCGTGGGACGGCAGACTCACCCGCGAACTCCAGTTCGTCGAACGCCTGCGGGAGAATTTCCCCCGCCTCACGGTCAAAGACTGCTCACCCATTGTCTGGGATCTACGCAAGATAAAGTCGCCCGCCGAGGTGGAATTGCTGCGCCGGGCGGCCCGTATCGGAGTGGAAGCGCACATGACGCTGATGAAGGAGACACGTCCCGAGACTCCGGAATACGAGCTGGCAGCAGTGTTCGAATACACCTGTAAGCGGCTGGGAGCGAAGGAACTCGCCTATTACATCATCCTGATGTCCGGCCGCAACCATGCCTACGGCCATTACCATATCCACGACAGAGTGTTGAAGGAGGGGGACTTCGTCATCCTCGACGCCGGACCCGACTACGGTTACTACAACGCCGACATTTCCACCTCTTTCCCGGCCAGCGGTAAATTCTCGCCCAGGCAGAGGGAGCTGTACGAGCTGGCCTGCGGCATACGCCAGACCTGTCTTACCAACTACCGGCCGGGCATCACGCTGCGGGATGTCGGGGAGAAAGTCAGGCAGTATCTCGTCGAGCACGGATACGATCCCGACGACAG
>JAUVWC010000048.1 GCA_030604325.1 Candidatus Zixiibacteriota bacterium
GACAGCCGCATCCACCTGCTCGGCGGTTATGACTCCGTAATCACCATCGAGCAGGTTGAAGCCGACGCCGCTCATGGCCGGACCGGCGCCGCCTTCGAAATTGAAGATATGGCTCCAGCGGTGGCAGATCACTTCATCCCCCGGCTGAGTGTGGGTGTTGAGGGCCACGTGATTACTCATGGTGCCACTGGCCATAAAGAGACCAGCTTCTTTCCCCAAACGTTCCGCCAGTTCGGCCTGCAGGCGGTTAACGGTCGGATCTTCACCGTACACGTCGTCGCCCACCTCAGCGGCTGCCATCGCCTGGCGCATAGCTTCGGAGGGTACGGTGACGGTATCGCTGCGCAGATCGATCGGATTCGTCATCATAGAGGAAGGTCCCCAAAGCTTTCAGGGTCGATTCGTTCCAGCCTCTGGCGAAGACGGTCGTGCCGTTCGGGATCATCTGTAGGGTGCACGCCGAATTCCTCTTCGAACACGTGATCGGCTACGAAAATCGGAGCACTGGTCCGCAGGGCGAGGGCGATGGAATCCGAGGGTCTGGCGTCGATTCTCGTCACGGTTCCTTGTCCCTCCAGGACCACCTCGGCAAAGAAGGTCTGGTCCTTGAGGTCGGTAATGACAACACGCTGGACGGTAAGCCCCACCCCCTCGATCACCCGCTGGAGCAGGTCGTGGGTCAGAGGCCGCGGGGGTTCCACATCAGCCAGCCTCAGTGCGATGGCATTGGCCTCGGCAGGACCGATCCAGACAGGGATAACCCGATCCCCGTCCAGTTCCTTTAAAAGCACCACCGGTGAGTCGTTGACAGAATCGATAGCCAGGCCACTAACGGTAAACTGCTGCATATGCATATACTCTAGTCTACGCACCGGCGGGGAAAGTGGGCAAGCTTTGACGCTCTCTGCCGGCTCCTGGTTGAAGCTTTACTCCTCAACCCTCTCCCCCTCTTCCTCCTCTTCCTCAACTGCTCTTTCCACCACAACCCTTACGGTCGGTTCCACATCACGGTGGAGATGAATCGGCACGTCAAACATGCCGAGTTCCTTGATAGGAGTCTTCAGGAGGACCTGGCGGCGTTCGATCTGGAATCCCTTTTCGGCGAGGACGTCGACAATCATTTGGTTGGTTACCGACCCGTAGAGCTGTTCCTCTTCACCGACCTCCACGGTAATGGTGAGCACGACATGCGCCAGTTTGCCTGCCAGTTCCTCGGAGTCGGCACGCTCTTTCTCGGAGCGTGACTCCAGCCCACGGGCGATATCCCGGAAAGTCTTCAGATTACCTACGGTGGCCTCCAAGGCCAGTTTGTTCGGAATCAGATAATTGCGCGCGTAGCCCAGCTTCACATCCACCACGTCGCCCGCTTCGCCCAGATTCGGTAAATCTTCACGCAGGATAACCCGCATTACTGATCCTCCTCTTCGCCTTCCCCCGCTGCCTTGGCCATGAGGCTGCGGAAGGGAATCCAGTTCTCTAACATTCCAATTATGACCAGTCCAGGCCAGACCACAAGTGCCACGGCAATGGCAAACAGTGACCGGATCCAGCCGGGCGTACCGCGCACCTCGAAGCTGTACCAGATAATGGCAAATCCCTGCACCATGTAGAAGAAACCCAGCACGACTACCACGTTCAGGCCGACCGTCTTCAATCCTCCAGAGGCGAAAACCAGGGAGGCGAGTGCGGCGATCATTACCCAGATCAGGCGGTAGGGGAGCGCCCAGACAGCCATCTGCTGCACCTCGATGCCTAACTCCCGCCCCTGACGCCGCAGCCACCAGTTGCCAACCAGCAGCGCTCCGAAACCCATGAAGAGTGCTGCCAACACCAGCTGTGACGGCAGAAGCCGCATGACCGTTTCCACGGTCTGAGTCACCAACTCCTCCATCTGCACCTGATCGAAACCAAGCTCGACGAACCAGTCGGTTAGGGGAGCCACATAAGTGAGTTCCATCTCCTCCCCGATCGTCTCCACCGTCTGCGACCAGACTGGCAATACCAGCGCTAACCAGAAGAGTAATGGACACGAACCGGCCAGCCCCACAACCTTCCAGTCCCAACCCGCGCGTACTCCCTTATCGAGCAGGATCCCCGCAGCCACAATAATGATTACCACCAATCCTATCGGCTGGAAAGCCAGTGCGGCGACGGTGGCGGCCACTAGAGCAGGGAACCAGCGGTAGATGGAGCTTTCAGACCGGCTCCAGAATAGAACCATCAGAGCGGCCGGAATCACGATCGCCCCGACACTGTTGAGCAGCGGCAGCGGTGACACGATTACCGCCAGTACTACCAGGGCGATTGAAGCGGGGACGAATCGGCCCCAATAGGACCCGGGAGGTGCCATTTCCCCCCGAAGGTTCATCGCATCGATTCGGTAGTAAAGGGCAGCAGCGCCACGTGACGGGCCCGCTTGATGGCCGTCGTCAGCATGCGCTGGTGCCTGGAGCATACACCAGACTGGCGGCGTGGAACGATCTTCCCCCGATCAGACATATACCTGCGCAGCCCCCTTTCATCCTTGTAATCGACCCATGTCCGCTTCTCAATACAGAAGCGGCACGGTTTCTGGTGGGTCATGGCTCTACCCTCCCCTCATCATCTTGCACCTGGCTTCCCTTATGTTCGTGCTCCTTATCCTCCTCATCCTCGTTTTTATGTTCATCCCTGTCCTTACCTTTCTTCGCTTCTTCATCCTTATCCAGGAGCGCCGGTACCCGATCCTCTCCAGCTTCCGCTTTTACAACCCTGCGTCGTCGCTGCTCCTCCTGGGCGGCAAGGATGGTGGGATCGAGGTGAATAACGAGGTGTCGCAGGATGTGCTCATCCAGGCGCAGCATATGATCCAGTTCAGTGATCAGCTCGCCTGGCCCTTCCCATTCCAACACTCCGTAAAAACCCTGTGTTTGCTTCTTGATCTCGTACGCCAGGGTGCGGATTCCCCACCGGTCGTCCCGGACGAGGCTGCCGCCCCTGTCTTCGATGAATTTCATGATCCGCTCCAGCTGCTTATTGTAGCCATCCTCCTGCAGCTCCGGATCCAGGACTAATGTTGCCTCGTAGTGCCTCATGTGACTGCTACCTCCCTGCGGACGTGAGGCCCCGGCCGTGGGGCCGGGGCAGGGTGTACTGCCTTCAGATTATCCGTAACATCCGGTCGAGCTCTCATCACAGAAGCGGGGCGATGACCAGGCTCACCACGCTCATCAACTTGATCAGAATGTTCATAGAGGGACCCGAGGTGTCCTTGAACGGATCTCCAACCGTGTCCCCCACCACGGCGGCCTTGTGGGCGTCGGATCCCTTGCCGCCCAGATTGCCTTCCTCGATCCATTTCTTGGCGTTGTCCCAGGCGCCGCCGCCGTTGGCCATCATCAGGGCCAGCATTACACCGGTAATAGTCGCGCCGGCCAGCATGCCGCACAGGGCGGCGGGACCGAGGAGGAATCCGACCAGCACCGGGGAGATGACCACCAGCAGCCCGGGAGCAATCATCTGCTGCAGAGCTGCCTGGGTTGAGATATCCACACAGCGGGCCGCATCGGGCCGCACACCCTCCTCACCCTCAAGCAGGCCGGGGATTTCCCTGAACTGGCGCCGGATCTCATTGATCATCTTGAAGGCCGCTTTTCCGACACTGGTCATGGTCATGGCGGCGGCGGTGAAGGGAATGATGGCTCCCAGCAGCAGACCGATGACCACCATAGGATTGGTGATGGCGATATCCAGAGCCTCGCCCCCCTTCTCGGCGATGCTCTTGGTCACGGCGCTGTTGTAGGCGGCGAAGAGGGCAAGTGCGGTCAGGGCGGCTGATCCGATAGCGAATCCCTTGCCCATGGCAGCGGTGGTATTGCCGACGGCATCAAGGCTGTCGGTGATTTTACGCACCTCAGGACCGAGCCCGGCCAGCTCACTTATTCCACCGGCGTTGTCGGAGATCGGGCCGTAGGCATCCACACTCATGGTGATGCCTACCGTGGCCAGCATGCCCACCGCGGAGATACCGATCCCGTACAGGCCGGCAGCCTGGTTGGCCACATAGATGGCGATCGCTATACATAGAACGGGGAAAGCGGTGCTCTCGAGCCCCACTGCCAAGCCGGTGATGATATTTGTCGCCGCCCCGGTCTTGCTGGCCTCGGCGATCCGGCGGATAGGTTTTGCCGACGTGTAATACTCGGTTATCAGCCCGATTAGTATCCCCACGATGGTCCCGCTGAAGATAGCCCAGAAAACGCCCTGCCTGATACCGAGCGCACCCACACCCATATAGGCTGCCACCAGAAACAGGCCGGCGGCCACGAAAGTGGCGTAGCGGAGCGCGGCGGCGGGGTGCAGCCCGCGCAGGACGCGCATGCTGGCGATGCCGATGAATGACGCCACTAGCCCCAACATGACCATGAAGATGGGCAGTAGCATGGTGGCCGATTTTTCGCCAAGGCCGTCAATGACCGATCCCGCCTGCGCCGTGGCCGCGATGGCGATGGTGGCGATGATGGACCCGACATAGGATTCGAAAATGTCGGCACCCATGCCGGCGGTGTCCCCAACGTTGTCCCCCACCAGATCGGCGATCACGCCGGGATTCCGGGGGTCATCCTCAGGGATACCTGCCTCCACCTTGCCGACCAGATCAGCGCCGACGTCCGCCGTCTTGGTGTAGATGCCGCCTCCGAGACGGGCAAAGAGAGCGATGGAGGAAGCCCCCATGGCGAAGCCGTTGATGTTGCTTACCGTGGTCGGGTCACCGCCGAAGACCAGAAAGGCCACCCCCACACCGAGCAGGCCCAGGCTGGCCACCGCCAGTCCCATGACGACTCCGCCAGAAAAAGCTACCTGAAGGGCGACACCCGCACCATCGCTACGCGCGGCCTCGGTCGTGCGGACATTCGTCCTCGTGGCGGCATTCATGCCGATGAACCCGGCCAGCAGGGAACAGAGTGCCCCGCCGAGGAAGGCCAGTGCGGTGTTTATACCTAGCTGCCAGAACAGCAGCAGGAACACAACGACGATGAATATGAACAGTATGCTGTATTCCCGGCGCAGGAATACCATGGCTCCCTCATGGATTTGGCCCGAGAGATCCTGCATCTGCTCGGTGCCCTGCGGACGGCGTATGATGGATACGAGAACCCCGAATGCCACCGCGATCCCCACTGCTCCCAGGATGGGAGCCAGCGTAGTCAATGTCCTTTCCAGTCCCATTAAGGTGTCCTTCCCCTCAAAGGTATCCTCTCACTCAATTGAACCGGTTCATGGTTTCGTCGATGCCGTGCCGCAGTAATGTTTCCACGGCATCCGCCGCGGTCGTGACCGCCTCCTCCATCACCGGAAGCTCCTCCTCCCGGAACGGCCCCAGCACAAAGCCGGTCAGATCCTCCGGCATATCTTCCCGCCCGATACCGATCCGCAGCCTTGGGAAATCGTCGCTGCCGATCTGGTAGATAATGTGCTCGAGTCCCTTGTGGCCCCCACCAGAACCTTCCGGCCTGAGGCGGATTATCCCCACAGGCAAGTTCACGTCATCCAGCACCACCAGCAGCCGGCCGGTCTCGATCTTGTATAAGGAGACCAGCCCCCGGACCGCAAATCCGCTCTGGTTCATGAACGTCGTGGGCATGGCCAGCACCACGGCACTGCCCTCAAACTGCCCCGTAGCCACGAGATAATCGTCCTTCCCTCCGGTGAAACCGAGCCCCCAGCGCCGGGCGAGCAGGGATACCACCTCGAAGCCGGTGTTGTGCCGGGTCTCCCCGTATCCCCGGCCGGGATTACCCAGCCCGACAATCAGGAACGGAGTGTCCATATTAGCCTTTAGCACAGCGGTTGAAGTCTATAGGAATCAGGCCTTGCCCTCCGAACCCTTCCCTTCGTCCACTTCTCCGGCTTCGGCCTCGACCTCTTCTTCCCCGACAAGCTTCGGCTCCGCCACCTCGGGCACGACTTCCTCTTCCACTTCCTCTTCTATCACGCGCGGCACTGCGACCTGGACTACAGTACGTTCAGCGCTGGTATGAACCTTGAAATCGCCCAGGTCCATGTCGCTGAGGTGGTAGGAGTCCCCAATATCCAGAGCGGTTATATCCAGAGTGAATCCCTCGGGAATCTCGGTGGGAATACACTCTATCTCGACGGTGTGCAGACGCTGTTCGAGAATGCCACCGTTCTTCACCCCCTCCGACGTGCCGGTCAGACGGATCGGCACTTCCACCTTGATGGTTTCGGCAAGGTCGATATGGACGAAATCGAGATGACGCAGCTCGTTGCGTACCGGGTCCCGCTGCACTTCCCGGATCAGCGTCATCCGGTCGGAGGTCTTTTCGTCATCCAGCAGCAGGGTTATCAGCGTGTTCTCCGACAGGCCCTGTCTAACGAGGGCCTGGAATTCGAGCGCGTCGATCTGGATCGGCTGCGGATCTTCGTGGGCACCGTACAGAACGGCAGGACTGTTATTGACGCGGCGCGCGCGACGAGCCGCTCTCGAGCCCGTCGCCTCGCGGCGCCGGGCCCGAAGTATCACTTTCTCCATGCTAGCTCGGCCTCCTGACGGGCCACGGCCAGAAAGGGTTCCCGCCGTAGCCGCTGGCATGCAGCCGGCCCTGATAGACCGGCATATATGTAAGGGCACTAATCAAACAAAGTGCTGATGCTCTCCTCGCCGTAAGTGCGACGGATAGCTTCGCCGAAAATATGTCCTACAGAGACTATTTCCAAGTCCGGAAACCTCTTTTCTTCCGGAATGAAAATCGTGTTGGTAATGATGATTTTTTCGATGGGACTCTCCTTGAGCCTTTCCACCGCCGGCCCCGAGAGAATCCCGTGTGTGCAGGCAGCATAGATGTGGCCGGCCCCTTTCTCCTTCAAGGCGTTGGCGGCCTCGCACAGCGTGCCGGCTGTATCCACCATATCGTCGAGCATGAGGATGTTCCTGTCCCTGACTTTCCCGATGACGTTCAGCACCTCAACCGAGTTCGACTCCGGACGCCGCTTGTCAATAAAGGCCAGTCCCGTATCCAGCCGCTTGGCATAGGCCCGGGCCATGCGCAGTGAGCCCACATCGGGTGCTACCACTACCATGTCGGGGATATCCATGCTCTTGAAATACTCGGTGAAAGCCATTGCAGAATAGAGGTGATCCACGGGGATGTCGAAGAAACCCTGGATCTGGGCGGCGTGCAGGTCCATCGTCAGAAGCCGATTGGCACCGGCCCGTGTGATCAGATCGGCCATCAGCTTGGCGGAAATGCTCACCCGGGGCTGATCCTTTCGATCCTGGCGGCAGTAGCCGTAGTAGGGGAGAACCGCGGTCACCCTCTTGGCCGACGACTTACGAGCTGCATCCAGCATCAGGAAGAGTTCCATCAGGTTAGTGGCCGGGCTGTTGGTGGACTGGACGATGAAGACGTCAGCTCCCCGGATGTTTTCCTGGTATTTGACGAAGATCTCTCCATCCGAAAAGGTACGGATCTCGATCGCGCCCAGAGGAAGCTCGAGATATTGTGCGACTTCCTCGGCCAGAGGTCGGTTGGAGGTTCCGCTGAATAGTATCAGGTCGTGAGGCATGTGGCTTATCCCGTTAGCTCAGATCCTGTATGTACGTTCACGTGTAATGCAGATTGGCAAGTGAACCACTCTACGGTAAACACCTACGATCAATTACTTAAACAGTGGCACCGACAAGAACCCCCAACCTGAAGTACCTAATTTTCAAAGTATCCGAAAATTGTCATAACATCGAAGATCAGTGCTTATTTCCTTGTAGACTACATCGAC
>JAUVWC010000084.1 GCA_030604325.1 Candidatus Zixiibacteriota bacterium
CTGAGACTTGACCTTCAGTTCGGCGGCACGCTCCAGGGCCTGCTTCCGCCATTCCTCCGACGACTCCCACGCATCCTCCGCCTTCTCGATCAGTTCCTGCGCCTTCTGCTTCAGCTCTTCGGCCTTTTCCTTCAGGTCTTCACCCTTCTCTTTCCAGCGCTCTCTCGTTTCGCTGCCGGGACGGGGGGCGAACGCCAGGCCGGTAATCATGCCCAGCAGCCCACCGAACAGAAAGGCGCTGAATCTACCTCCGGATCGCTTACTCATTTTCTCCCTCCTGGTACGCCCGGACGGTAGCCCGAGCGCGTGTATCAATCAAATATCCTCGTATGTAGTTCTACGGAGTAGGTTCCTGATGAACCGGCCGATCCCGCTCAATACCGAGAATAGGCGGATCGTGGCCTTCTCCAGATCCTCCTCCAGCACCTCGGCCATCGCTCCCATGCGTGCCGCCTTCTCCCGCACTCCCGAAACGCTATCGGTGAAACCCTCTACCTCATCGAGCGCTCCCTCAGCCACCCGGGCGGCATGCGATGCCAGCTCCTGGATCTCCTCGGCAAGTGGCTGGAATTCTTTCTGGAAATCTTTCACCAGCCTGGTAACCGTCCGTATCAGCTGGAAGAGCTTCCACGCTATCAGCAGCGGCACTACCGTGAGCAGGAGCGTGCATACGGCTATAACCACCAGGCTGATCTGGATCGTCAACATGGAGCCTGTTCCTTAAACATTCCTTGTGAATCTCCTTGCACTGAATTATACCCTCGCTGTCCAGTAGCAGCGTAGCAGGGATTGCATGAATCCGGACAATCAAATCGCCCACAGCGGATCGTTCCAGGTAATGAGCCAAACAGATTATTATAAGGAGGGTCTAACTCAAAGGATAGGTCAAGACCCTTCAGCATGCAATCACGACTGGCCTATTCACGCCTGTAGGTGTAGCATTGCCGTATGGACCGCCTCTACTTTGCACCGCTGGCATCCCCCTTCGGGCGCATCTGGGCCCTCAAGACAGAGAAGGGTCTTGTACGCCTGATCCTTCCACCCACCACTCCCGGTAGATTTGATCCCGGCCCATCACAGCTGGCATCCTGGCGCGACAACTATGAACCAGGGTATCGTCTCATGGAGAGCCCTTCACGCCTCAAAGACCTGGAGCAGTGGCTGAAGCGCTACCTCGAGGACGGCGATCCCCAGCAGAATATCCCGCTCGACCTGCGCGGCACCCCCTTCCAGAAGAAGGTGTGGGCCATTGTCAAGGATATCCCTTACGGCCACACTGTCACCTACGGCTCTATCTCCGTGAAACTGAGCAAGAAGTCGACGTCGTCCCGTGCCGTCGGCTCCGCCGTAGGAGCGAATCCTGTGCCCCTTATCGTCCCCTGCCACCGGGTTATCGGTGAAAACGGTAAACTGGTCGGTTTTCGCAGCGGTCTGAAGATGAAACAGGACCTGCTTCGTCGCGAGGGGGTCCTGCTCCTGTAGAATACGACGGTACTCCCTTCAGCGCTCCCTGTGTTCCTCTTTCCTGATGAACATGTTAATAAACCAGGAGAAGATCGTTATCAGCAACGCCGCCCAGATGTAGGAGGCCCCCCTTACCTCGAATCCCGGCACGATGACCGTAGTAAGCCAGAGCGTAACCGCATTAACTATCAGCAGGAAGAGCCCCAGCGTCAGCACCGTGATGGGCAGGGTCAGGACAATCAGCACCGGTCTGACCACTGCATTGAGCAATCCCAGCACGAGGGCGCCCATAATCAGCGCCAGCGGTGACTCGAAGTTGACGCCGGGCAGCAGATAGCTGGTCAGAACAATGGCCAGCCCCGTCACGAGCCAGCGAACCAGAAACCGCGACATGAGCTCCTCCTCCTCTTAGGTTGCAACTAAAGTTGCAGTGCCTCGGCAACGGCCCTGGGAAAGTTCAGGGGGACTTCGAAGTGCCGCCTCAGGCGCCTCGCCCGGGCCGGGGCCCCGTGGCGGTCCCGTTTAAAGCGGTAGAGGTCTTCCCGGGTCACCGGAACGGCGGCCAGGCCGGTATCCTCGTGCAGGCTGAAGGGCACCCGGACAAGACCGTCAGGGGCCATCGCCCCGGTGGTGATGATTACCCGATCACCTCTACCGGCACCTTCCATACGAGTCACGGGGCCTTCGTAGCCCAGCCAGCGGCCCACCCGGACCCGCTCGGGTGTGCCCGCCAGCCGCTTCTCTAGCCGAACCTGGAGGGCCGCCGCCACACCGTGCTGGAAACTCCATAGATCACCGGGCAGATCGTCGGGGTCGACCACGCCGTAAGTCCAGAGCAGTCCAACGCCTCCGTCTCCATCGAACACCAGGAGCCCATCCAGGCCCGTATCCTCCAGGACCAGCAGCAATTTGAGAGCAGTCAACCGTACTACATCGAAGGGCAACTTCGGCGCCACCAGTGTGATGACAAACCATACCTCTCCGCTGTCGGTCACGGGAGAGACATAAAAGGCCACTACCCCCCGCTTGACCCAATCCATCAGTTCTCTGGCACTCTCCACCCTGATAGCGCCTCCTTCTACCCTACGGGTGAAGGCACCTGGCCGGCGCCAGCGCACCGCCACCGGCCGGCCATCCATGAAGGGGATCATCCGCCTGGTAACCGCCCGGTAATAACGTGCGCTCACCTGGTGATCTGCCGGTGGAATGTCGGTCCTCACAGCACCCCGATCAGCAGGGCGGCTATAAAGCGCTCCAGCAAACTACCCGTTAGTGTTATCTGCATGATGGCGCAGTTTAGCCGCAATCGAGGCGTCCATCGAACTGATAATTGGGGTCTGTGCCTATGCCCCCCCGGAGGAGCGCGGTGGACCTGGAAGCCGGGGGAAGCAGCGACGGCCGAGCAGCAGCACCACCGCGTACATGCTCCACGCCTCCCAGGCGAAAGGTATGAAACCGAGATAGCCCGGCAGCGGCATCTCGAACAGCTTCAAGTTCTGGAAGAGGGGGAAAATGTAGATCCATTTCGCAGTGGAGAGCATATTCCACGATTCCCACAACAGCCCGCAGATGAGCCCTCCCGCCCCGAGGCTCACCCACCGCGTCCAGCTGCCCCCCTCCAGATCACGCAGCAGGGAGTGAACCCCTCTGCTCCCGTACAGCACCGGTTCGATCAGAGGCACAAAAGCTATCCAGACCAAGACGAATAAGTAGGCGGCCAGGTGTACAGGTAGGATCAGGGGTACAGCGGCCATCAGCAGGCCGATGATGAACCAGCCGCGGCGCAGCCGGACCGTGATACGAACCGGCACGGCCCGCTTGCGCAACCCGAATGCCTCCAGTAGATCCGCGGTGATGAACAGCGCCGGCCAGATGGTCATGAATGACCACACGTATCCCAGGCAGGTCAGCACCGCAGACTGGGGCAGGCCGACGTAGGACCAGTTGCGCAGATGCAGGTTGTATGCCTCGAAGAGCAGCCACAGACACAGACTGATGGGAAGGAGGAGAAAGAAGCGGCCCGGCTGGGGCACGAGCCACGAATACCCGCGCCGGCGGGCCAGAACCGCATCGGCGAACAGGAGATAGCCGGTCCACATCCAGGGGGTGAAATAGGTGTGGACAATCCACCACTCTGTCAGCAGGACCAGTCCCAGGCCTACGGCGAGGATCCCGGCTCCGGCCCAACCGTAGGCGGGAAAGTGCTTCCTATCCATATCAGTTACCGACTGTCATACACTTCGAAGGCCTCCATCCTGAAAGCGCCGTGCGGGGATCATTGGATGACTCGACCAGGGTACCCTAACGGGCTGCACTTCAGCCGCCGCTAGCGTCTATTAAGGCTCCGTGCTCTGTGAATGCTTACGGCTGCTCAGCCGTGGGATCCACATTGGAACTTCACGCATGTACTGCTCATACTCCTCGCCAAAGCGCGCAAGCAGCAGCCTTTCTTCGTAACGCGAGATGTAATGCAGGAAAGCGATCGCAATAATCCATACCACTGCAGCGGCCAGCGAAATACTCAGTATCAGAAGTCCGAGATATAGCAGGACCTCGCTCAGGTATATGGGATGACGAACGACACTGAACACACTCTTCCTGATCACACCAGGCTTTTCTCTGACCTCGCCGAACACAATAGACAGGCCCGTTTTTGCTAGGTAGCCCGATAGCACCAACATAAGGATTCCAAAAGGTATTTTCGCGCCAAGTGGCACGTACTGGTTGAAGAAAGTAGTGTACTTGAAAAAGAATGTATCGGCTATCCACGTTGCCGCGAATAGGCAGGCCACTACTAACTGTCCGACATCGCCAACTACATGCTCACCAGCAAGATCGTCCCCCTGTCGATGTGCTTTCCTATGCGTATGCTGGAGAGCCATTTTCCTCCCTTTCCTGCCTCATGTTTCATGCAGGAATATGCGATAACGTCCTGCACGTCAGTTGCAGCGGCGGATTCTCGAATACCTGGCTGAGTCATTCCTTGGCCGCCGATGCCAGCTGCATGCGCTTGTTAGGCGATCAATCAGTGTATCAAAATTGAGGATTAGGGAATAGAGTCTGTTTTTATGTGGATTCATGAATTATCAGGCGAAGAATACTCAATTGGACGTCGCCTCGTACACTGGGTGTATAGTCCTTATACTCCTTCCACATACACACCGAAAGACATGCCATGTCGACCACCGCGATGGATCAGGAGAAGACGATGAAGGCGATCGTCCAGTACAAGTACGGTTTACCTGATGATGTCCTCGAACTCAAGGAAATCAACAAGCCGGTGGTCAAGGATGACGACGTGCTGGTACGTGTTCACGCGGCTTCCATCCATATCGGTGACTGGCACCTCATGAGAGGCGTGCCGTACTTCCTCCGCATGATGTTCGGGCTGCGCAAGCCAAGGAACAGTGTTCCGGGAAATGATATCGCGGGGAAGGTTGAAGCGGTCGGCAAGAACGTGAAGCAGTTACAGCCAGGTGATGAGGTATTCGGCTGGTGCAAAGGCGCCTTCGCCGAGTATGCGTGTGCTGGAGAGAACAACTTCGTGCCGAAGCCGGTGGGCCTCACGTTTGAGCAAGCCGCGGCCGTTGGGGTGTCCGCATTCACCGCCCTCCAGGCTCTTCGCGATCAGGGGAAGGTCCAGCCGGGGCATAAGGTATTGATCAACGGCGCGTCGGGAGGTGTGGGCACCTTCGCAGTGCAGATCGCCAAATCGTTCGGAGCGGACGTGACCGGCGTGTGCAGCACGAGGAATGTGGACATGGTCCGATCGATCGGCGCAGACCATGTCATTGATTACACCCAAGAGGATTTCACCCAGAGTGGGCAGCGCTATGACGTGATACTTGACAACGTGGGGAATCGTTCGCTGTCAGAGTGCAGGCGTCCGCTAACCTCCAGGGGGACTCTCATACCCAACGGTGGAGAAGCGGGCCTGGGTCGCTTTGTCAAAGCGCTCGTGTTGTCACTGTTCGTGCGCCAGCAGGGGCGCCCGTTCCTTTCGTTGCCTAAGAAGGAGGTCCTGGTCGTTCTGAAGGATCTCATTGAATCCGGGAAGGTCACGCCGGTCATCGACAGAACGTACCTGCTGAGCGAGACCCCTGAGGCTATCGGTTATGTCGGAGAAGGACACGCCCGAGGAAAAGTCGTCATCACCATGTAAAGAATTGCGTCAACCCGCACTTCCCAGACGGGTGTCCACGAACTGATACACGTGATTTGAATAACAAGAGGAGACGAGATGACCAGAGCAAAAAGTGAGAAATCGTCGATGAGAACAACGCGTACATTTCTTAAAGTTGGGACATGATCGGAAGCCATGATCAACGTGCTTGATCGAGCCTTCGAACATCCGTTGGAAATCGAGGAACAGGCCACCATGCCTCTCGCGGGCGGAGTAATGCAACATGGCTACCAGTGCGGCCTGGTCTGGGGCGCGGCGCTTGCCGCAGGGGCACAGTCTTATCGACTTCTTGGCCCGGGCCCGCAAGCTGAAACCGGGGCAATTATTGCCTCACAGAGGATTGTGGAATCCTTCCGTGCCAGCAACAGCAGTTTCAATTGCCTCGAAATAACCAATACAAACTGGCAGAAACCAATGCAGTTTATAAGGAACCTCTTAACAGGCGGGCCTATTCGCTGCTTACGCTTGGCCGCAAGATCTGCCCCGGAAGCATTAGATGAGATAAATACCGCTCTTTCCGAAAAACAGATCGAAGCGCCCTCCCCTCCGGTGAGTTGCGCGGCAATGCTGGCACAAAAGATGGGCGCATCCGACATGCATGCGGTAATGGCGGCGGGATTAGCGGGCGGTATCGGCTTAAGCGGAGGTGCCTGCGGGGCATTGGGAGCCGCGATATGGATCATCGAAATGAACCACAGCAAGGAAGGAGGCGGTAAAATTGAATTTAAAAGCCCCAGAGCCATGGATATGATTGATAGATTTTTGAAATGCACCGACTATGAATTCGAGTGCTCTGAAATAGTCGGAC
>JAUVWC010000067.1 GCA_030604325.1 Candidatus Zixiibacteriota bacterium
CAGGGATGATCACCTGCTCGGCGGCATCCTGCACCGGTCCCAGATCGAGAGGCTGGCCCTGCACCACCTTGGCCATCCTGCCCCTCATCCACTCGAGCCATCCACCAGGGCTGAGGAGCTGCGAGCCGGGCTGCGGCGTGCCGCTCAGAACGCGGCGTAGTCCAACCGCCTCGCCTGCGGCCCTCTTACCGAAGCCCCCGGTGGGAACTACGCCTCCAATCGCTGCCAACACCTGCTGGTTCTGGCTGAGCAGGGCGATCTCGCAGATAGCCAGCCCTACATTGGCGTCCATATTATTCGAATCCAGGTCGTGCGCCTGCCCGAACTTCGCCTTTGGAGCCTGAAAATTGGGCGTATCACTCTCGAAGGCCGCGGCCAGGAGCTGGAAGCCTTCGTCCACCAGCTGTGCGGCCTGCTCGATGTCGGTCTCGGAGGGGCCGGAGGTGGATTTTTCACAGCCGGTGAGAACCACCACGGCAAGAGCAGCGGTGAGAACATAGCACAACATGAGGCTCAGCGGGTGTCTTCGGTTACTTCTGTGCGAACGTGGAATCATAGAAACTGCTACCTCCTTCGGTCGACAATCAGATGCTGACATGATCGCTGCTCCGGGCCTCTGGTGCATGTGCCGAGCAGCGAAATTGCGGCAGGCCAATAATTAAAACTAATCCCCCAGATGATCGAATGCCACTCCCTGTTGTTTCTCTTCATAACGGGCCAGAAGAAAGAGAACGTCCGAGAGACGGTTCAGGTAGGGCAACAGGTACGGATTACCTGGCCCATCCTCTTCCCCCTTAACCAATGAGACAACAACCCGTTCCAGCCGGCGCACTACTGCACGGGCATAGTCTATGGCCGCGCTTGCTGGTGTGGCGCCCGCTACGACGAACCGAGGAGGAAGCTCAACCCGGTCTTCCAGCTCAACGCCAACGGCCTCAAGCGCCTCAAGATGGTGCTTCTCTAAACGCGCCGAAAGGCGCCCCAACCCCCCCGGTGCGGTGGCGAGCTCTGCCCCGATCAGGAAACAGGTTTCCTGGATGGCGCGCAGTTCACTGCGTACACGCTCTTCTCTGGCGAGAGCACGCCCCAATCCCATGGTGGTAACTGCTTCATCCAGCACACCGTAAGCGGAGGTCCGCGGGTGGTCTTTGGAGACTTCTTCTCCGGAGAGGAGGCGTGTGCGGCCCTCATCGCCGTGTTTCGTAGAAATGGTCACGGCGAACCTTAGTACACCGTTCCGCAATTACGCTGGCATTCGAGCGCCGATGCATTCCGGCCAGCCGCGTTGCTCGTCGTTGCGATAGACACCGCTATCCCTCCTCCTCGTGCCTTGCTGGCCGGACGCCTCGGCGCTCTCGATACATCACCGTAATTGCGGAGCAGTGCACTTAGTCCGGCACCCATCCATCGGAAATACTCCGATGATAGTAGTAATTGAAGCGTTCTATCAGATGATCCTCTTCATCAGTAAGGGGTTCTTCCTGCTCCAGCGGTTCCTGCAGCTCCAACAGGGTGATGTTCTCGAAAAGCTCCAGATCTTCCCCCTCTACCGGTTCCACATTGTCCTGTTCCATGATCAGGACCACCCGGGAGACGGTAAGGTTCTTGAAGGCCCGGACGAATTCAGGCTCGATGTGGCCTTTGCTCTCCTCATCCAGCACGCGCAGTACGCGCTCGAACTCCATGCGGTCGCGGTAGTGCCGCTGGCTGGTGATGGCGTCGAAAATGTCCCCGATGGCCAGTACACGTCCTGCTTCGGGGATTTCATCTCCTGCCAGTCCCAAAGGATATCCCTCGCCGTCAAGCCGCTCATGGTGGCAGGCGGCCATCTTCGGTATCTCCCTCTTCTCCCGATCGAAGTTGATCTTCTCCAGGATGTTCAGTGTGTGACGGGCGTGGGACTGGATGATTTTATACTCCTCGTCATCCAGTTTGCCGTCCTTAAAGAGGACCACTTCCGGCACGCCGATCTTACCGATGTCGTGCATGAGCGCGGCCGCGTTGAGGATCTCCAGTTGCTTCTCCGAGTATCCGAGTTCCTCGGCGAGCGCAACCGAGTAGTCGGTGACCCTCTTGCTGTGGCCGGCGGTGATCGGGTCGCGGGCGTCCATCGCCGTGGTCAGCGTTTCCACAAATGAAATGAAACTCTTCTTCTGCTCCTCATATAGCTGAGCGTTCTCTACAGCTATCGCTGCCTGTCCCGCCAGTGACTTCAGCAGTTCCTCGTCTTCGGAGGTGAATTCCTCATCCCCCCTCTTGTTCAAAACCTGCATCACTCCGATCCGCTCGCCAGCTTTGTCATTCATGGGGACGGCGAGCACGGATCGAGTTCGATATCCGGTGCGCTTGTCGACTTCCCTGTTGAACCGCTCGTCCTCGTACGCGTCCGGAATATTCAGCACTTCACCGCTCGTCGCCACCGCCCCGGCAAGGCCGAGATCCATGGGGAACCTGATCTCCATATAGCGGACGCCCTGGGCCACCTTCGACCAGAGCTCCTCGGTATCCCAATCGATGAGGAAAAGACTGGAGCGGTCTGCCTCCATCACCTCGGTGGTCTTGGCGACGACCAGATTGAGCAGGCGGTCGAGATCCAGTGTGCCCGCCACCGCACGGGAGACGTCACACATGGCTCGAAGACGGATCAGCTCACGGAGTTGCTCCTCGGGGGTAACTTCCTCGGAGACTTCCTCTCCCCTGGCCGGTGCTGGGTCGGGACCGGTCGGGGCGTTTTTTTCCGGCTCGGGCACAGAACTACCCCCTGGGTATGCGGGTTAATGACATATATGCTAGGCCCCGAATGAAATATCTATCAACCTAATTGTCGGGTGGTATCATTACTTCAACTGCTTCGCGTTTCGCAGAACGCAGCAGCTGCAATGTGAGCCCCGATCGGAAGAAGAGTACCCCTCCGACAATTACCGAAGGCAGAGCCTGCCCGATCCAGAGGAGGATGGAGAACCCGGCCGCGTTGTGGTAGGCGACGCTACCCGCCTCCATTGCTTCGGCTCCGATAAGGGTGAACGCCAGCATGACCGCCGCCTGGTAGGGACCAGCGCTGCCAGGACCGGCGGGTATTAGCGTGCTGGCGTTTACAAGGACTACCAGCAGCAGAGTGGAAGCAACAGGTCCGGCGCGGCCGAACTCACGCAACCACTCCACAAGCCCCTGGCTGGTCAGGAAGATATAGAAGGAGAAGCCGATCAGGCCCCAAGCAACGAAGCTGTAGAGCAGGAAGCGTGCCATGTGCTCCGGGCGGGACACAGGACGCATACCTTCCACGAAGAAATGTAGGAACCGGCGCACCCTGCTCTCATGCGACGACTCCTCCGACTCATCGTCGAGCGGGAACAGCCGGCGCAGGATGATCACCATGACCATCAGAGCGATCAAAGTCACGGCGATGACAGCTCCGAGTCCAACGATCCACCTCAGGGCGGGTCCCCCCAGTCCGGTGAAACCGAGCAGGCATAGTATGATTACAATCAGGATCAACAGGTCCGACATCCTCTCCATTATCACACTGGCCGCGGCCGTCGCCTTGCTGACACCGGTGCGCTCCCCCAGCACTACGATCCGTATCAGCTCTCCCGCCCGCGCCGGTAGAGCGAAGTTGCCGAAGTAGGACACATAGGTGGAAAAGATCGCATCCCGGTGGCGGATCATCCCCTTTGCCTCCAGAAGGAAGTACCACCGGTATCCACGGAACCAGATACCCATGGTGAAGGCGAACATCCCCAACAGCACCAGCCACAGGTCGAGGTGGCGCAGGGCATTCCACAGCTCGGGGAGTTTCACATGTCGCAGCGCCAGATCGAGGAAAGCAAGGGTGATGGCGGCCTGGGTGAACTCGGCCAGCATCCGCACAGCCCGTCCCCTCGCCAGCACAACGGTCAGGGTGAAGAAGACACCGCCCACAACAAGCAACGTATGGATCGAGAGCGGGCTCTGCCACCGCCAGAGGCCATAGGCCAGCGGTATCAACCCCCCCAGCAGGTGGAGCAGCCGTCGCCACAAAACCGGTACCTTCTTCACGATCTACTCACATTTATCTCCATGCTGCTTCCCGGGATTTCTCGCCCGAGCAAAACTACACTGTCCTAGCTGGAGAGTACACAACCGAGGCGATTTGAAGGAGCTTGAACCTATTTAAGATAAAAGAGCCTGAAATACTTGACATTAATCTAAAAAGTCCCGTTCGTTTCACAGAACCACAACCGGACGCCTAGAAGAGGGAATCGGCCGGCTGTGGAAAGTTCATCTATCTGACGGGTAAAAGGACGTTAGCGATGGCTCCATCCAATGCCTCGTCTGCTTCCACTGTCGAAGAATCGACCATGCCCGAAACAGATCTGAGCGCCGTCAATGACATTTTAGAACAGCACGAGTACGATCAGACAGAGCTTATTGCAATTCTGCTCAACGTTCAGGATGCTCTCGGCTTTCTGCCCCCTCCAGCCCTCACACACATCTCAGAACAGCTGAGCGTCCCTCTCACCGAAATCTACGGTATTGCTACTTTCTATACACAGTTCCGCCTGACTCCTCCCGGACGCCACAAGTTTACCGTATGTACCGGTACTGCCTGCCACGTACGCGGCGCCGTTCAGGTGGTGGAAGAGTTCGAGCGGCGCCTGTGTATATGTTCTGGGGAGACTACCCCGGACCTGGAATACGGTCTCGAAACAGTGAACTGCGTGGGTGCCTGTGCTATCGGACCGCTGGTGATAGTGGACGATGAGTACCACGGCGAAATGACTACTATGAAAGTTCCGATCCTGCTGCGGCGCCTCGAGCGGGCCAGAGCAGAGGTCTCAGAATGAGCCGCATACAGCCCATACTTTCAATCCAGCATCTGAAGGATCTTCAGGCCTCTCTGAAAGAGAAACGTGATCCGGATCTTATCCGGATCACGCTCTGTACAGGGCCTGGATGCGAGGCGACCGGCGCCAACGACGTAGCAGAAGCATTCCGAAAGCAGATCGGGGAGAGGAATCTGGGGGATCAAGTGGAGTTCAAATGTACCGGCTGCCACGGTTTCTGCGCCATGGCGCCGGTAGTCACGGTGGAACCCCCCGGTTACTGCTACGGCGGTGTTCGGCCAGGAGATGTCAAGGAAATCCTGGAACGTACAATCTTGAGGGGAGAGCTCATCGAAGAGCTGGTATACAAGGATCCTGAAACAGGTGAAACGGTTCCCCTGGAAGCCGACATCCCTTTTTACAAACACCAGCATCGTATCATCCTGGCCGAGAACCGTCAGGTGGATCCCACCAGTCTGGAGGACTTTCTGACAATCGGCGGCTACAATGCCCTCGCTCACACCCTTCAGAGCCAGACGCCGGAAAATATGATCGATATCATCAAACGCTCCGGACTTCAAGGGCGCGGTGGAGCCGGTTTCCCTGCCGGTGTGAAGTGGGAGAGGGCCCATGAACAACCTGACGAACCCAAATACATCGTCTGCAATGCAGATGAAGGCGACCCAGGCGCGTTCATGGACCGCTGCCTCCTGGAAGGGAACCCACACCGGGTCATCGAGGGCATGTGTATCGGCGCTTTCGCAATTGGGGCCCGCCAGGGATTTGTCTATGTACGCCACGAGTATCCCATTGCAGTCAAGCGCATCACCCAGGCGGTTGAAGACGTCCAGTCTGCCGGTCTGCTGGGCGACGGGATCCTCGGCACTGACTTCGTTTTCGATCTGAAGGTCGTACAGGGAGCCGGTGCTTTCGTATGCGGTGAGGAGTCCGCACTGATCGCCTCCCTTGAAGGACACAGGGGCGAGCCGAGGCAACGCCCTCCCTATCCGGTGGAATCCGGCTACAAAGGCAAGCCTACGATCATAAACAACGTTGAGACGTGGGCGAATGTACCGCACATCATTAACAACGGCCCGGAATGGTTTGCATCTATTGGCTCCGAAGGAAGCAAGGGCACCAAAATCTTCTCTCTGGTCGGCAAGGTCAGAAATACCGGCCTTGTGGAAGTACCGATGGGCGCCACCATCCGGTCGATCGTTTACGATATCGGTGGGGGTGTACCGAACGGGAAGGAGTTCAGGGCAATCCAGACGGGAGGTCCCGCAGGTGGATGTCTCCCCGCCGAACTGATCGACCTGACCATCGATTTCGAGGCCCTCCAGCACGCAGGCACGATCATGGGCTCAGGGGGCCTCATCGTCATGGACGAGTCTACCTGCATGGTGGACGTGGCCCATTATTTCACCCGCTTCCTTGAATTCGAGTCGTGCGGCAAGTGCTATTCCTGCCGCAAGGGAACACAGCGGATGCGTGAGCTCCTGGATGACATCTGTGAGGGGCGCGGGACCATGGGGCACCTCGACCTGCTCGAGGAACTCGGCCACGCGGTCAACACCGCCAGCATGTGCGGTCTGGGCCAGAACGCCGCCAACCCGGTTCTCTCCACCCTCCGTTATTTCCGGGAGGAATACGAGGCCCACATCAAGGGGCTTCGCTGCCCCGCCGGTGTGTGCAAGGCACTGATCCGTTACGAGATCATCGCCGAACTGTGCGACGGCTGCACTGCCTGTGCCAAGGTCTGCCCCGCCGAGGCGATCGAGGGGGAGAAAGACCACCCGCACACCATCAATGCCGATGCCTGCATCAAGTGCGGTACATGTGTGGATGTCTGTGCCAAGGATGCAGTAATCGTCGTTTCGGGAGGTGGGCAGTGAGCGTCGACATGGTTTCCCTGACCATCAACGGTCTGCCCGTAAACGTCCCCGAGGGAACATCTATACTGGAAGCAGCCCGAACCTACGGCATCAACATCCCCACCCTATGCCATATGGATGGTTTGAGCAGTTACGGGGCGTGCCGACTGTGCATCGTCGAGATCGGTCCGGCGGAGAATCCGAAAGTGGTTTCCTCCTGCACTTACCGGTGCGAGGAGGGGATGGAGGTTCGCACCCACACGAAGCGGATCATAGATACCCGCAAGATCATTCTCGAGCTGATGGTCTGCTCCACTCCCGGATCGAAG
>JAUVWC010000319.1 GCA_030604325.1 Candidatus Zixiibacteriota bacterium
CAGCCGGCTGGAGGGCGGACCGCTCCTGCCGACGGAGTGGAGCGATCTGGCCGAAGCCCTCGCTTACTGGAGCGTCCAGCTCGACGAGACAGGCCGCGAGGGTCTGGCACAGTCGCTGGCCTCGCTGCAGAAGGAAGCAGACGGTGTGCTGGCCCGCCAGGTGATCGAGCAGTACCCGGGATGGGTTGCCGACAAGCGTCCCTGGCAGCGGCGGCTTCTGGAGGGATTGGAGGAGACACTAGGCTCCGGTCCCGGAATCCGGGGTGCTGACTTCGATTTACCCCCCCTGCCGACCCCTGGCGGTTCGCACCCCCTCTTCGTCTCTGATCTTCTCGGCCGTGCCGTCTTTCCGCTGTTGGCCGTGGCCGGGCGGGTGGTGCTGTTCATTATCGACTGCATGAGGCTGGATCAGTGGATGGCCCTCGAGCCGCTGGTAGGGGAAGGGGTGCGAATCGAGCTGGCGCCGGTGTTCTCGCTGCTCCCCTCGGCAAGCCCATATGCTCGGAACGCTCTGCTTTCCGGGCGTTTCCCCGACGAAGTAGCTGCCGCTCATCCCGACCTGTGGGGCAGTAGCGGGGAGCCTGGAAGCAGGGATAGTGGAACTTGGGAGCCGGAGGAGGAGGGCCTGAACCGCTACGAGCCGGATCTGCTGACCGAGGCGCTGGAGGTAGCGGCCGACCACATCGAAAGAGCCAGGCTGGCGCTGTTCGAGCGGGTTCGCTCACCCTCCGATGCCAGGGGCGTCGAGCGTCGTTTGAGTGGGGAAGTGCCCGGTGGGCTGTCGGTCGTGGTGGTAAATTTCCTCGACCTGCTCGTGCACGGGCAGACCGAGTCGGCCATCGTGCAGGAGCTCGTGCCCGACCCGGCCGCGTTCAGGGCGCTGGCCCGCCAGTGGTTCGAACACTCTCCTCTCTTGCGGCTTCTGGTGAAGATCCTGCGGGGCGGGGTGCCCGTTATTCTGGCCACCGACCACGGAAGCATCCAGGTCAAGCGTGGTGTGGAGGTAAAAGCGGACCGCACCGCTTCCCGCGGTCTGCGCTACAAGATCGGGCGCAACCTGAACGCCGACAGCCGGTGGACACACCGCATCGACGATCTGGCGGCCTGGCGGCTGCCGCCTCACCGGCTCACTACCACCTGCCTGCTGGCCCGCGAGGATGCTTTTCTCGTTTTTACGGCGGATGCGTCCACCTATCGGCGCCGGTTCGCCGGCTCATTCCAGCACGGGGGTATCTCCCTTCCCGAACTGGTGGTGCCGCTGGTGCGGATCACGGCCGAATAGTAAACTCCGACGAAACCTATTTCCCTTGGAGCTGACCCCATGAACCAGACTGCCGGCAGGAAGCGCGAGGAGTCCGGCCGCAAGTTGACATGGCTCAAGGCGTTGATAGTCGGAGGCGGCGCGGCTCTACTGATCGCTATCTTCACTTACTTCCTGGCCCCGGGGCCCTTCCAGGCATTCGAGAACAACCTGTACGACATGCGCGTTCGCTTCGAAAACGGCATGGCCGAAGAGCTAGACCCGGATGAAACCAACCTCATCCTCATCATGATCGATGAGCGCTCGCTCGATAAATACGGGAGATTTGAGCAGTGGCCCCGTACCTATCACGGCAGATTGGCCAGCCTGCTGGCCGACTGGGGAGCTGCGGCAGTCTTTTTCGATATCGTGTTGGAGGAGAAAGATAAGGATCCACAGATAGATCTGCAGCTGTCCCGGGACTTCGGATATGCCGGTCTGGTCTATACAGCTATAGCTCTGAAGGATAGGAAAAGCCTTTACTTCAGCTCGCAGATAGACGAGGAGAGAATCAAGGAAGACGCCCCACGGTCTCTCATACCACTGGATCGGATTCAAGGTTCGGAACTTCTACCCGACCTGAGCGACTCGATGTTCCTGGAAGGTCCTATTTCGAGGATATGCCGGGCCAGCTTAGGGCACGGGCTGGTCAACATATTTCCCGACGAGGATGGTGTAGTACGCCGTCAGCCGCTCTTTGTCCGAGACGGCGATGTTGTTGTGCCGACTACAGCTTTCCGCCTCTTTCTGGATGTCAGGGGGATCAACTACGAGGATATACGGCTGGAGCCGGGAAAGGCCGTCTATGCGGGGCCCTTCA
>JAUVWC010000172.1 GCA_030604325.1 Candidatus Zixiibacteriota bacterium
CGGTGACCGGACCCTGATCGAGCTGATGCTGGCCAAACGTCCCATTATTCCGAAGAAAAAATCGAAACCGGCCCCGGATGAGGAAGTTGAGGTCGAGGTTGAGGGCGAGGTCGAGGGCGAGGTGGAAGGTGAGGTGGAGGTTAAGGTTGCGGGTGAGGTGGAGGTAAAGGTTGAGGGTGAGGTGGAAGGTGAGGTAGAGGTTAAACCGCTGGAGGAGGCCGGGATAGCTCCCGCAGAGGCGCCACCGCAACGCGGAGCGACTGAAGAACTACGAATGCGGGTGGATGAAGTCTTAGGCCACCAGTACACCCGCGTCGAGACAACTCCAGCGGAGATGACAACCAAGCTGGACCTCAAACTGACGAAGTGGGAGCGTCCGAAACCAATGGCCATCGTCGAGGGAGGACCGATGGGGGCTGCCGGGCTGATCGAGACAGAACCGCTCACCGCCCGTAAGGCGGGAGGAGGCCTGGGAACCCTGGTGGCAATGGCCTTCGCCGTAATCCTGCTCACAGGGGCGGCGATCTACGTGTTCACCACCGCCGCCAATGATCCCTACAACATCTTCCAGCCCGGTACGCAATTCGGCAGGGAAGAAACCGCACTCGGATTCGTCCAACCCATTACCGGCGAGTTTATTGTCATAAACGTTCCCAGCCGTCACGACACACTGTGGGGTGAGTCGCCGCGGTTCGTGCGCGCGGATGAGGACACGATCCGTACAACCAGCTTCCAGGTGACGGAGATCGACATTCTACGTGTCAACAGGGAACGTATGGAGAGCGTGGTGCTCGAACCGACGGAACGCGAGACAGAGACCACCGCCAGCGAACTGGATTTGGCAACCCTTCAGTGGAATCGCTCTGAGGAGTGGGAAGAGTGGTTCCAGACAGAGATCAACCGAGCACTCGTCCGCGGCACCCTGGTCCGCCAGGATGAAGCACTATGGCTCCAGGCCGGCGATAACTTCATACAGCTCGAACTCTGGGAGTTACTCAGTGATGAGGAACTGCTCCGACTGCGATGGGCCGAGAGTGAGGGCAAGGAAGTCCTGCTCGAGGTCCGCTTCGCAGAGAGTCTCAGATACGGACGGGAGCGGACCCGCTCCAGCCACAAGCTGTTCCGTTCGGAGGTGAGGCTGATCCAGATTTTTTAGACCGAGCGGGGCGTTTCTATACTGTACTTAACAGGGTCTTTCCTAAATCAGCGCGCCAGCTCATCCAGAATGTTACGAAGAAACGGCATATAAAAGCGCCAGAAGTGATGCTCCCCTGAAATCTGTTTCTCCAGCAGTTTAGCCAGCCTGCCACGGATTTCCGGCATCCACTTCACCTGGGCCGGTCCGAGCCAGGTCGGCACCTTGCTCATGTCGGTAGCCAGATAATAGGTATTCTTGCCGACCCTCTGAGACACTATTGCCGGGAATGAAGCAACCAATCCCTTATCAGCGAGCGCACTCTCCCCGACCCCTGTAAGTTGCAGGCGAATCACGGCCTGCACATCACCCACTACTCCCGCATCCACCACTTCGAACCATCCCCATAGAGGCACTCCCGATTCGACCCTCTCGGCAAGGGGGCCCACCCGGCGACTGATCACGATCTCAGGCCGGGGCTCACGCAGTTCGATACCGGGAGTAAGCACAATAAAATCACCGCTGCCGGGCCGGATAAAGATTACGCCGGGGCCTTGGTAGGACCACCTCTGGCCGGTACTGCGTTTGTACAAGGTCCGTACCCAGAATGGGAGCTCCCGTATACTGTTCAGATCCTTGAACCAGCCCCCTATCCACCCGGTCCACTCCACCCCAAAGGCTTCCTCCAGAAGGTTCCGGTACCGTATCCCCCCTTCATGTTCAGCATAGAAAAGGAGAGCTTCGCCGATCGCCAGTCCTCCCGCATTGATATAGTCGATGATCGTGTTAATCTCTCTCGTGCTGAAGCCGGTATGGACGATTACGTCGCGTTCCACATCCCGGAGCACTCCGAACCTTTCCATGTCGCTGCTCCAGACACCACCGGCATCGGTTATATAGAGGAGGTCAGTGTCGTCGAGCGAATCACGCTCGAGGCGCCGTACCTTATCACTGGAAAACGGGAAATAGCCGAAGTAGTCGTCCAGACCATAGGCGGTACCGCGGGAGGTCCTGATGCGCATATGCTCCATCATCCAGATCAGGCCTGCGTGATGCGTTCGTTGTTCATCGAATACCGACGCATCCAGCACCGTGACGTTGGCCATCCGGTTCTTCTGTACCTTCCAAGCGACCGGCGGAGCGGCAACAAGGGCCAGCAGGACCAGTAATACGAATTTTTTCAAGGTTGCACGTTTCCTCCACGCTTGCTCAGACTACAGGACAACAACAATACTTAAAATAGCCGGGCTGGGCCAAAGAGTGGTAGGTAAAATCCCCGCACTTGTCCTAACTACCAGGGTCCGGTATGGTGTAGTAATTATGCACATTAGTGAGACATGGCTCGAAGATATTGTCTGGGGCGGCGCCCTGCTGGGCGGCGGTGGTGGAGGGAGTGTCACCGAGGGGCTCACTCTCGGACAAACAGCCTTTCAGGTAGAACGCCCCCGTCTGATTCACCCAGAAAACCATCCCGGCGAGGGATTGATCGCCTCCTGCGCGGTTGCCAGGGCCCCCCTCGGGCGCAGACATCACCTAAGGCCTGGCGACCATGTCCGCAGCGTTGAAATGCTCCGTGAACAGCTGAGCGGCGAACTCACCGGTCTGATTCCGGAGGGAATGGGAGGTCGCGCGGTCATAGACGGATGGTATCAGTCTGCCGTGCTCGACCTGCCGGTGATAGACCTCCCCGCCGACGGCCGTGGGCACCCTCTCGATCTACAGGGCAGCCTGGGGCTTACACTTCAGGAGGGTTACATCTCCTGGCAGGCTTGCGCCGGCGGTAACCCCGATCAGGGTGAATACGTCGAAATATATATTTCCGCTTCCCTACCCATCGCAGACAAACTGACGCGTCGCGCCGCCGCTCAGGCCGGCGGAGCTGTCTGTGTTACGCGCAATCCTGTGTCTCTGACCAGAGCGATAGAAGGAGGAGTGCCAGGCGGGATCAGGAAGGCTCAGGAACTGGGTAAGAATTACAGGCAGCGGCTGGCCTCCGGTGTTGAATCGGCCGCCAACTGGTTTGCTGATCACTTGGAGGGGCAGTACTGGGGTGAAGTGCGGGTCAATGACCACCGCAGGAGCTACAGTTTAGGGATGGAAATCGTGTTGGTGGAATGCGCCCCTTACCGACTCCAGGGAGTAGGAACCTTTCTCACGATGGAGCGGGACGGGGAACTGCTGGCCCGCTTTACCGACCTGATAGTCGCACTGGATGCTCGGGATGGAATGCCGCTCATAATGGAGGAACTCACCAAAGGCCGACAGACCCTGCTGCTCACCATACCCGCCCGATCACTGAAGCTTGGAACAGGATGTAAGGATCCGGAGCTGCTACAGTCTCTGGAAGATCTCGTCGGCCAGTCGCTGACCCCCTGAGAAGAATAGACAAGAGCCGTTCCCAACCGGAGGCTATCGCCGGGGGGGCTCCTCACCGCGGTAGTTATCCAGCCATAACTGGTCGAAGGGAATGTCGACTATGGCACGGGCAGCTCTGCTGGCCATGGATAGGGAAGCGTATTTCCCTACCCTGACCCGGTACCATGTTCCCATTCCCGGCAGCTCTGCTCTCTGTACATACGCCTCCAGGCCAAGCTCCCGGTAGTAGCGGGCCTGCGACTGAGCCTTGGTCGCGGTTCTCCAGGCCGACAGCTGAATCGCATAGAAGCCGTACTCGCTGGTCTCGCTCTCCCGCACCACAGTGGGTTGAGGCGGCTGGGGCGGCTGTGTGACAGGTTCTTCTGCTCTCTGCCCGGCGGCAGGAGGCTGTTCCGCCAGCTGCTGGGCCGCGGCCTGCGGCTTCTCCTGGGGCTGCTCTTCAGCCGGTGTCCTCTCCTCCCCCTTACCCCCGCAACCGGCGAGCATTGCACACAATGCAGCAATCGGCACCAACCGTACGAAAGTTCTCAGACGAAACGCTTTCATTTCCGTTCTCTCCCCGTGTCCGACGTCTTCGAACAATACACCTTCC
>JAUVWC010000096.1 GCA_030604325.1 Candidatus Zixiibacteriota bacterium
GATCTCAATATCAGAATCACTGCGATCTGCGATGTGTTCGATGTGCGGGCCGAGAATGCTCTGGCCGCGGCAAAGAACGACGAGCGCCCCGGGGGAGGATCGGGATTGGAAGATGCCAAGCGCTACCACCATTACCAGGATCTGCTGGCGGCCGGGGATGTGGATGCGGTGATTATCGCCACGCCCGACCACTGGCACTCCCGCATGGCCATTGACGCTGTGCGCACCGGCAAACCGGTCTACCTCGAAAAGTGCATGACGAGGACCGAGCAGGAGGCACTCGATCTCCACCGGGCGGTTAAGGAGACGGGTATGGCCTTCCAGCTCGGCCACCAGAACCGCCAGGTCGAGGCCAACGACAAAGCCAGGGAGATCATCCAGAGGGGTATCCTCGGACCGATCAACCTGGTCGAGACGACCACCAACCGAAATTCCCCAGGCGGTGCCTGGGTGTACGATATCCACGAAGAGGGGAGTCCAGCGACGATCGAATGGGACCTCTTCCAGGAAACCGCACCACACAAGGTGCCGTTCAGCCTTGACCGTTTCTTCCGCTGGCGCTGCTGGTTCGACTATGGGACCGGCCTGTCGGGTGACCTATTCTCCCATGAGTACGACACCATCAACCAGATCCTGGAGATCGGCATCCCGGAGACCGTCACCGCTTCCGGCGGGATCTACTTCTACGACGACGAGAAGTTCTTCGATTACTTTGATAGAGAAGAGTTTCCTGTAAATGAGAAACGCGACGTGCCCGATATCTTCCACATCACCTGTGAGTATCCCGACAGGAACATGACACTGCTCTACAGCGCGACCCTCTCCAACGGACGGCCCCGCGGCATCGTTCTCATGGGACATGATGCCTCCATGGAGGTCGGCAACAGGCTGACGGTTACCGCGGACGGGGAATCGACACGCTTCAGAGAAAAAATCGAAAACAGGATCATTGACACATCACTGCCGCTGTTCACCTACTCACCGGGCCAGGAGAAGATCGACGCCATCACTTCCGCCTCTGACCAGTACTTCCTGACCAGGGGGCTGATGTACACCTACCGGGGCGGTCAGCGGTTCCCCACCAACCACCTCCACATTGCTGAGTGGCTGGATGTGATCCGCAACGGCGGCGAGACGAGCTGCAATATCGACCGCGGTTTGGAGGAGGCCATCACCTGCCATATGGCCACCACGTCGTATCTGGAGGGGCGCCGGGTCAGGTGGGACCCGAGAAGGCGGCGGATTGTGTAGCTGCGGTCCTCGAGCTGCCGGGGATGATCACCGTAAAACAACAGAGGTCTTCCTAGAGGAGAGCCAGGTGAGGGCAAGAACCCGCTTGGGTATCATGATGTTCCTGCAGTATGCCATCTGGGGCGCCTGGGCCCCGGTCCTCTCGGCACACCTGGATGGGGGTCTCCATTTCAGCGGGCTCCAGGTCGGAGTGATCTACGCGCTCCTGCCTCTCGCCACGATCCTCGCCCCGGCGCTGGGGGGGCAGGTGGCCGACCGCTGGCTTCCCTCGGAGAAAGTGATCGCCTACCTGCAGCTCAGCGGAGGGGTACTGCTCCTCATCGCCTCCCAGATGACAAGCTTTACCGCGATGTTTGTGTTGATGCTCGTCTACTGCCTGCTCTACGCGCCTACCCTCGCGATCACCAACTCGATCGCAATGATCAATCTGAAGGACACGGAGAAGGAGTTCGGTGGACTCCGGGTGTGGGGGACGATTGGCTGGATCGCTGCCGGCTGGCTGCTCACGGGTTGGCGGTCGTTGGGTGGGGGGCTCTTGATGAACGGGGACACCCTCTTCCTGGCCGGAATCTTCTCTATCATCATGGGATTCCAGGCCTTCAGCCTTCCGCATACCCCCCCGAAGAAGGAGGGCGTCAATCCCCTGGCCTGGCTCGAAGCCTTCAAGCTGTTGAAGGGCAAGAACTTCCTCATATTTATCTGCATCACCTTCATCGTCTCGACCGAGCTGGAGTTCTACTATATCCTCACCGCGCCCTTCCTGCAGTCGGACGTGATCGGTGTCCCCAGTAACCTGACTCCTCTGGTAATGACCATCGCCCAGCTGGCCGAGATCTTCGTGATGGCCTACCTCCTCTCCCGGTTCCTCAAGAAGTACGGGATGCGGAACACTCTGGCGTTCGGTGCACTGGCCTGGCCGATCCGGTATATCATCTTCGCCATTGGACAGCCGTCGTGGCTCGTGATCGCCTCGCTGGCTCTCCACGGCTTCTGTTACGTCTTCTTCTTCGTGGCGGCCTTCATCTACGTCGATAAGGTGGCGCCTCCCGATATCCGGGCGTCGGCCCAGAGCCTCATCGCCATAGTCGCCCTCGGATTTGGCCGGTTCCTCGGTAGCCTCTTCGCCGGCTGGATCAAAGACCTGTTCACCGTTGACTGGGTGACCCACCAGGTGACGAACTGGACCAGCACTTTCATTGTCCCCTGCGTGTTGACCATCCTCTGTGCAGCGGCCTTTATCCTCTTCTTCCGCGAGCACCGTCCGGCAGTGCCCGAAGGGGTGCCGGTGGAGTCCGGGCCCCCGGTTGGAGAGCTGGCCGGAACGCCTGAGGAGTCGCAAGAACTTCCAGGGTAACTTGTTGCTGTAGAAAGGCTTAGTAGGGAATGGCTGACAAGAGACTGGGTGTCGGATTCATTGGGGGAGGCTTCATCGGGCAGTTCCACGTCCGCTCATGGGTTGGGGTGCGTGATGCGGACATCATGGGGATCGTGGACATCAACCGGGATACCGCCGAGACAGCGGCGGCGATGGCCAGGGAACTGGGTGTCGGCGAGCCGGCCATCCACGGTTCGATCACAGACATGGTCGCCGATCCGAACATCGACGCCGTCTGGATCGGTACGCCCAACTTCACCCGCATCGAGGTGATGGAGGAGATCGCAGAGGCGGTCATCGGGGGGAAAGGTGAGCTGACCGGGATCTGCTGCGAGAAGCCGTTGGGCCGCAACGTGGCCGAGGCGAAGGAGATGCTGGAGCTGGCCCGTAAGGCGGAACTTCTGGACGGCTACCTCGAGGACCAGCTCTTCTCCACCTCCGTGCAGCGCGGCAAGGCTATCGTCTGGGCACGGGGCGCCGCCCTCACCGGTCGGCCCTTTCTGGCGCGCTCGGCGGAGGAACACTCGGGACCGCACATGCCCTGGTTCTGGGAGGGTGAACTCCAGGGCGGGGGCGTACTGAACGACATGATGTGTCATTCGGTGGAGGTCGCACGATTCCTGCTAACTGAGCCGGGAGCCCCGCGCGAGAGCCTCAACCCAATGAAAGTGACGGCCCATACCTCCTGTCTGAAGTGGCAGGATCCGCACTATGTGGAGCACCTAAGATCGATCAGCGATGGCAAGCTCGATTACGCCAGCCGGCCGGCCGAGGACTTCGCGAGGGGACTCATTGAGTACCGGGACGAGGAGGGGAAGGAGCTGATCGTGGAGGTGACCACATCCTGGTGCTTTGTGGGGGCGGGCCTGCGGCTGTCGATGGAGCTGCTCGGACCAGAATACTCCATGTCGATCAACTCCCTCGATGCTGGTCCCAAGGTCTTCTTCAGCCGGAACGTCACCGGGGAGGTGGGCGAGGACCTCGTGGAGAAGCAGAACGCGGAGATGGGATTGATGCCGATTGTGGCCGACGAGGAGGGTGAGTACGGCTACACGGGTGAGAACCGACACATGGTGCAGTCCTTCCTCGCCGGCAAGCGCCCCGAGGAAAACTTCTCGGACGGCGTCAACGTTACCGAGCTGCTGATGACGGCGTATATGAGCGCTGAGCAGGGCCGCACGATCGAGTTCCCGCCGCCCGAGCTGGATACCTTCATCCCGGCCGTAGCCAGGGGGCAGTGGAATCCGAATAAGTAATCGGTGCCGATCCGAAAATCGGTTACTGACTGATCACCCGTTGACTCTTGCATACGATGTTCGTCAAGGACAGGGAGCAGTCATGAAACGGAGCATATGCTGGTTCGCCGCGTTGGGGCTTGTGGCCCTGACGTCACTTACCGCTGTGGCCACAACATCTGAAAATAATCCTACCGCTATTCAGGATTACTCGGAGGTGAGGATAGAGAAGTTTCCCATCGCGGTTCAGTGCTGGACCTACCGGCGCTTTACCTTCTTCGAGACGATCGACAAGGTAAAGGCACTGGGGATCAACTACCTGCAGCCATACCCGGGTCAGCGGCTCAGCGAGGAGACGGGTGATCTACTTTTCGATCACAATCTCGATGATGAGCATGTCAGGATAGTGCGGCAGAGACTTCGCGAGGCCGGCATCAGCCTGGTCGCCTACGGCGTGGTGGGTTTCGAAAACACCGAGGAGAGCGCGCGGAAGGTGTTCGATTTTGCCCGGCGGATGCGCATCAGGACCATCGTTACCGAGCCGCAGACCGATGACTACTCCCTTATCGAAAATCTGGTTAAGGAGTACAACATCCGCGTGGCCGTCCACAATCACCCGGCGCCATCGAAGTATGCCCGTCCCGAGACGGTCCTGGAACGGGTTGAGGGAAAAGATCCCAGAATCGGCTCGTGCGCCGACACCGGCCACTGGATGCGCACCGGGGTCAATCCGGTGGAAGCCCTGCGGCTGCTGAAGGGGCGCATTATCGATGTGCATTTGAAAGATCTAGACCGATTCGGCGAGAGGAGGGCGCTCGACGTCCCCTTCGGCTCCGGTGTGGCCAATGTCCACGACATCCTGGCGGAGCTGACCCTGCAGGGCTATGAGGGATACCTGACTATTGAGCATGAGCACCCGGATGAGGCCGACAACCCGGAGCCCTCGATACTTAAGGGCATCGAGTATATACAGAGCATTACCTACTGGGAGGGGTACGAACGGATCCTGAGGAAGTCGGCCCGGGGGTACTCGAAAGACGGCTGGAACCACTACGGCCCGGGCGTTTTCGAACTGGATCGCACGACCGGGGTTCTGACCGGCCGTGGCGGCATGGGACTCTTCTGGTACGGCGCAAAGCAGTACGGAGACTTCATCCTGGAGCTCGATTACAGATGTTCGGAACCGCGCACGAACTCGGGGATCTTCATCAGGGTTCCCGGGGTGCCTGTCAGCAACGACTATATCTACCACTCGTTCGAGATCCAGATACAGGACACTGGGGAGGGCGTCCACGCTTCCGGCGCAGTCTACGATGCCGAGCCGCCCACGGCGAGGCCCTTCAAACCGATGGGGGAGTGGAACCACATCAAGATCACCTTCGTGGGCGATCGGATAGGTGTGGAACTGAACGGTCAGCAGGTGGTGGATTGGGCGGCCGAGCCCCGGGGTAAGATCCGGGATTTCTCTGACAGGGGGTATATCGGCCTCCAGAACCACGACTGGGATACTACCATCCAGTTCAGGAATATCTTCGTCAAGGAACTGCCTTAAAAAGCGCATGGAACTGATCCGCTCGTGGCAGCATTGCCGACTGGGTGATGCTCTTCAACTCTCCGTCTCTACGGCCTGCTGTTCACGTGAATCCGGAACCGGAACCGGTTACACACGAAGAGCGGCAGGGGATCAGGGATTGGATAGTGTCGGATGCAGAGACATTCGGTGATCCAATATTGCGGCGAGCAGCAATCTCCGAACTCAAGATCCATGAATACAAGGCCTTTTGGGGCGATCTGAGTATCGACGAATTCGGTCACTACTGGCTTCATATTCCGAGAGGATACATGAATCCGATCGATACGGGCGGTTCGCGCTACCGGGTGCTTTCACCTGAGGGAGAATATCTGGGTGACACACGTTGGCCCTCGAGTGTCGGTCGTGTCCAGAACGGGCGCCTCATGACCTACATCGAGAACGAAGAGACCGGAGAAAGGGAAGCTACAGTCTTCAGGATCGTCCCGGCTGTCGACGGCCTGATTTATCCCTGAGACCCCAACGACCTGCAAATCAGACAGCCGACGAATACCACTTCATCCACCTGAGGCCGCAGGCAATCGGCAGACTAGAACCGCAGCAGGCTAGAACCTCAGGTCGGTATCATTTGC
>JAUVWC010000220.1 GCA_030604325.1 Candidatus Zixiibacteriota bacterium
GTTCACCCGGGTCATCGAGCTTGAGGGGAGGCTGGCCATACCCGGCTTCATCGACGGTCACGGCCACTTTATGAGCCTGGGTCGGACCAAATTGGTGCTGGACCTCACCAAGGTGCGGAGCTGGCAGGAAATCGTGGACATGGTCGCCGGGGCGGCGGCCGAGGCCGAACGGGGGGAGTGGATCGAGGGCCGGGGATGGCATCAGGAGAAGTGGGACAGCACCCCCACCCCGAATGTGGACGGCGTGCCGCTTCACGATGGACTCAGTGCGGTCTCCCGCAGAAACCCGGTAGAGCTGACCCACGCCAGCGGCCACGCCTCATTTGTCAACGGCCGCGCTCTTCAGCTGGCGGGTATCACCGGTGCTAGCCCCGACCCGCCCGGCGGCGAGATAGTCAAGGACGCCGGGGGGAACCCGACGGGGCTGCTGCGCGAGACGGCACAGCGGCTGGTTGACCGCGCCCGGGCGCGTGCGGAGGAGGGGCGCTCACCCGAAGAAGAGGAGGCCGAATTCAGGCAGATCGTGGAGCTGGCCAGCCGGGAAGCCCTCTCCAAGGGTGTTACCACGTTTCACGATGCCGGCTCGCCCTTTGCGGTCATAGACCGGCTCAGAGCCATGGAGGAGCAGGGAGAACTCCAACTCCGGCTCTACGTCATGGCCAGGCGGGAGTCGAACGAGACCATGGCCGCGCGGCTGCCGGAATACCTCATCATTCCGGAGGGGAACGACCATCTGGCCGTGCGCTGCATAAAACACCAGGTCGACGGAGCACTCGGGGCCCACGGCGCCTGGCTCCTGGAACCCTACCTCGATCTACCCACCAGCGTCGGGCTGAATCTCGAGCCGATAGACGACATCACCAGAACGTGCGAGATCGCCATCCAGCACGGGTTCCAGGTGGCGACCCACGCCATCGGCGACCGGGGGAACCGGGAGACGCTCGACATCTATGAGCAGGTCGTCCGCGCCAACCCGAACCAGACGGATCTGCGCTGGCGGATCGAGCACTCCCAGCACATCCACCCCGACGATATCCCCCGCTTCGCCGAGCTCGACATCGTCGCTTCAATGCAGGGGATCCACTGCACCTCCGACGGACCATGGGTGTTGAAGAGGCTCGGCCCGGACCGGGCGGAATCGGGCGCCTATCTCTGGCGCACTCTCATGGACCTGGGGGTATTGGTCACCAACGGGACCGACTGCCCGGTGGAGGATATCGATCCCATCGCCAGCTTCTATGCCTCGGTCACGAGAAAGTGCTGGGATGGATCCATCTTCTACCCCGACGAGAAGATGACCCGGGAGGAGGCCCTGCGCTCCTACACCCTCAACAACGCCATCGCCGCGTTCGAAGAGCACCTGAAGGGATCACTCACCCCCGGCAAACTGGCCGATATCGTGGTGCTGTCAAAAGATATCATGACCATTCCGGCCGACGAGATTCCTACGGCCCGTGTCGATTACACCATCGTCGGAGGTGAGATCCGTTATCCGTGGTAAGGGGAGGAATCATGCTGGAAGACCTGATCCGCACCAACCGCAGTTACCGCCGCTTCGAACAGAGCATCCCGGTCGAGCTGGCGACACTGCGCGGGCTGGTGAATCTGGCACGGCTTTCAGCTTCCGGAGCGAACATGCAGCCGCTGAAGTACATCCTGAGCTGCGACCGGGAGACGAACCAGCACATCTTCCCCCATACCGGCTGGGCCGGCTACCTGGAGGATTGGGACGGTCCGGCGGAGGGGGAGCGCCCGGCGGCCTATATTGTCATCCTGGGCGATACTGACATCCGTGGCTCATTCGGGTGCGATCACGGCATCGCTGCCCAGTCGATAATGCTCGGTACGGCCGAGCAGGGTCTGGGGGGATGCATCATCGGCTCCATCGATATGGACGGACTCAGGCAGACGCTCGCTATCCCCGAGCAGTACGAGATCCTGCTCGTGCTCGCCCTGGGCAAACCGGCGGAAACTGTCGTCCTCGAAGAAGCCGGCCCCGACGGCGATATCCGGTACTACCGTGATGACGAGGACATGCATCACGTGCCCAAGCGCCCGCTGAGCGAACTGATCGTAGGTGAATACGGGAATTGACTCTATCAGAGGAGACCGGGTATTCGATCGAGCACCGCAGGCCCGAACCGATCACAATTGGCCTCAGGAGTGAAGCATGAACGGCAAATCACTGTGTCTCGCGTGTTGCCTGGCAGGCATACTCGTTTCCTCGTGCGCCTCCAAACAAAAGACGTCGCAGCTCGTGCAGCCGGCTAAATGGTGGGAGGTCCACCCGAGACCGGTCTATGCCTCGCTGGAGAAAGTGGGCACGTTCCAGGCGTGGTTCGATGTGTACAAACTCGCCGAAGGCACCTTCGCCATCTATGAGCCGAACCAGTTCGAGGAGGCGATAAGCTACCTGGTAGTGGGCCGGGAGCGCGGCGTCATCATCGATACGGGCACCGGCATCGGCGACCTAAAACAGGTGGTTTCCCAACTGACCGACCTCCCCGTCTCCGCATTGCTCACCCACGAGCACTACGACCACGTGGCCGGCGCCTATCGCTTCGACAAGATCATCATGTACGACGACAAGGACGCTCTGCAGTTACTCAAGGCGGGCCGAGACAACGCCTCGCTGCAGAGGTACATCACCAAGGACTACATGTGGAAACCGCTGCCCGAGGGATTCGATGCGGCCAGCTGGACGATTCCATCTATGGAACCGACCACGCTCGTCCACGACGGCGATGTCATAGACCTGGGCGGCCGCACACTCGAGGTGATTTATACTCCCGGCCACTCGCCGGGCTCGATGTGCCTGCTCGACCGCACGCACCGCCTCCTCTTCACCGGCGATCATTTCTTCCCCGGACCGCTCTACGCCCATCCGGCCGACGTGAACATCGATGACTACATCGCCTCCAACCAGAAACTGTGTGAGCGAATCGATGAATACGACTACCTCTGCTCCGGGCACAACGATCCATGGGTGAAGAGCGAGGTCATCCCCCGGGTCAGTGAGGCGTTCGAGACGATCTTCGCCGGCAAGGGCGATTATTCTGAGGAGGGCGGCCTGCGCCGCTACTACTTCGAAGGATTCGATATCCTGATCCGCACGGAGATGGTCGTACCATGACGTCCACCCTGAGAACCCGGATCCGATCGCGGTGGGCCGGCCCGGCACTGCTTCTCCTCCTTGCCGGGGCCTACTCGTGCGCGGTCAATCCCGTGACCGGCAGGCGCCAGCTCATGCTGATCAGCTCCAGCCAAGAGATGGAGCTGGGGATAGAGGCCGACAAAGATATCGTCGCCTCCTACGGACTCTACCCCGATGAGGAGCTGGCGGCCTATCTCGAAGCGATCGGTCAACCGATGGCCAGGGATTCCCACCGTCCCGAACTCAACTTCTCGTTCAAGGTGCTGGA
>JAUVWC010000286.1 GCA_030604325.1 Candidatus Zixiibacteriota bacterium
CGAGATCTGGGAACGACTGGGAGACGGTCTGGGCAGAATGAAAGTCGAACTCGAGCTGGCAGCCGGAGATGAAGAGGAGGGTGGTGGTAGTGTCGCCGCCGTGCGTCTGGCAGAACGGATCGAAGATTTCCTGGTTACAGCCTCCTGGCCACAAGCTCATCCGGAACATCACGATGTGGATGCTGAGGAACAGATGGGGCTAATCCAGGATGCCGTGCTGGCCGTCCGTAACATCAAGGGGGAGATGAACGTCCCGCCCGGTAGCGGCGGAACGGTATACATAAGGGCGGACGACCCGGCCAGCCTGGCCGCCCTCCAGGCCCATGCGAGCGATCTGCGTTCGATGGCTGACCTGGATGGAGTAGAGGTCGGCCCCGACATAACAAGGCCGCCCGCTTCCGGTGCTGCGGTTGTGAGAGGTATGGAGATCTACCTGCCGCTGGAGGAACTGATCGACCTGCAGGTGGAGCGGGAACGCATGTCGAAGGAGGTCGAACGTCTAAAGGCCGCCCTGCGAGGGGCTGAAGAAAAGCTCGACAATCAGCAGTTTCTCCAGAGGGCACCGGCTGAGGTAGTGGAAAGGGAAAGCGAGAAGCGGGACGACATCAGCAAGCGCCTGCAGAAGGTGAAGGACCTGTTGGCTGGCCTGTCCGCATAATGGTGTTCGCTTTTACCGGGAGAATGAGTCTCAGGTGACCGGCACATCTGCCGGCGTCTGCTGCTGTCGACCGCGCCGGAACCATATAAGCAGTCCCACCAGCACAGTGATCATCAACACCACCCCCATCACTCGCCAGAAGTAGAAGCTCTCGGCGGAGGCTCCGATTTCGGCGGTGAAGGCATCGACTTCGACTTTATTGCCGATCAAATCTTCGAGCTCCACCAACCACTGCACACCTGTCTTATCCCTCAGCAGGGTCCCGTTAGTGCGGCTGATAGTGGGGCTGTGCAGGGTTACCGTCAGTCCACCCTCTTCTAAAAAGGCGCCTGCAAACACCCGCCCCATGCCCTCGAAGAAGCCCTCCTCATTCTCCCTCTTCTCTGCTTCTTCCTGTTTCGTTTCCTCCGGCCCTGCTTCACCAATGGAGCCCCGTGCCGGCTGCCGGTAATAGATATTGCCCTCTTCATTCTCTTCGAGGGAGAAAATGAATAGCCTGTTCGACTCGTCACCCTCCGCCTCATCTCTCGAAGGCTGCTCCACGATCAGCCGATTGAGAGCGGGCAGGTCGTGCCAATCCTTGACGAACAGTTCGATGGCGGCCCGATCGAAATCGTCGTCGCTATACTCCTCGACTATGGGAGAGGAGTGTAGACGGGGGTCGCCGACCAGTTCGCGGCCAAGCTCCTTCAGGCTTTCGGCCAGCTCATCTGCGCTGGAGGCTCCCTCCTCACCGAGGAAGGCCAGTTGCTTGCTCAATCCTATGTCGAATCTGAGCCGGCCGCTCCCATCGGGGTTGATCCAGATCTCCTGCTTCACGTCGAAGCATCCGGTGAGCAGGAATACACACAGTAGGGGAGTGAGCAGCTTGAGAATTTTATTAATCGGCATGTTCACGGGAACCGGTTCAGGTTTCGGTTAAGGGGGCGCCAGTCGCCCGCCAAGATACCCGGCCGGTGCGAGCGGGGCAACGCCGGTAGCCCCGGGATCCCTGGATATTATGATATCGGTTCCCGCGCCTGTTCTATAAGGCGCCGCGGTTCCAGCTTCGATCTGCGCACGATGAAAAGACCAAGGAGGATAACTGATCCTCCCATCACGATCCGCCAGGTTATCTGGTCGCTTAGTATGAGCCAGCCGAGGAAGACGGCCACCACCGGGTTTATGTAGGTGAATGTGCCGGCCCTGGCGGGAGCCATATGGGTTATCAAATAGATATAGGCCGAATAGCCCACAATGCTGCCGAAGACTATCAGATAGGCGAGGCTGGCCCACGATTGCGCCGAGGCCTGCGGCCATCTTCCGCCGCGGACGAAGAGATCGAGAAGGAGGAGGAAAACACCTCCGGCCAGAGAGTGGACGGCCGAGCTTACCAGCGGAGCCACTTCTTTCAGAGTCCGCTTGGCCAGCACGCTTCCTCCCGACCAGGCATTTCCCCCCACCAGTATAACGGCAACGGCATAAAGGGGAGCCCGTTCGGGGCCGGTCATCCAGTTCGGATCGACAAGGATGCCGACCCCGACAAGCCCGATCACGAGGCCCCCGACCAGTAGAATATTCAGGCGATCACCCTCCGATCCCATGCTGCCGTAGAGAGCCATCAGCAGAGGGCTCAGACAGGTCAGCAAAGCGGCAAGACCTGAGACGATGTGTTGTTCCGCCCAGAACATGCCGCCCAGGGCGAGACCGAGAATCAGAACGCCGCTGAGCAGGAGCCATCCCCAGGTGCGGAGGTCCCGAGGCAGCCTTTGACCGGTCAACAGCGCATATCCTCCCAGCAGGATCCCCGCCACGAGAAGGCGCACCCCGGCCATCCAGAAGGGGGGCATCTCCTGCACGCCCACCCGGATGGCCAGGTAAGTGGAACCCCAGACGATGGAGACGATAGCGTACGCCAGGTATACTCGGCCACGCGGGGCTGTGCCTGGGGGGGTAACCATGGTGCGTCAAAGATATTTAGTGTCCACCTTGATACCAGTTATAAACCCACCGGTTTCCGGTTCCAGGCTGGCCGCG
>JAUVWC010000337.1 GCA_030604325.1 Candidatus Zixiibacteriota bacterium
AACTTTGACCCGGAGCCCTGTGGATAAACACACCCCTTCCAATCGTCATACGACCAGCCGGCGGGACCGATACGGATTTCGGCTCCCATCACTTGACGTCCCACGAAAGGTCTCTTAGGTTCTCAGCACTCATGTTTGCATCAACAGGCATACGTTTACGGTTTTCCGACAGGGTATGGGTACCCTCCCGCACCCTGCTCCTGATTCTATCGCTCTTTCTCTGTCTGTTCCAGTTGTCTGCTTCGGTCAGGCTGGAGGCCGTTACAGTGGCTGAGGAGGAGAATCCGGTGCTGGAGGCGGGACTGCGGGCGCTGCGCGACGGGGACGTGCCGCTGGCGGTCACCCTGCTCAGGTCGAGTGCCGATACTGAGGAAGATTTAAGTGCAGAGGCGTGGGTGGGGCTCGGCGTGGCCTACCAACGCATGGGACGCCAGGTATCTTCTCTGGCGGCGTTCTCCCGGGGTGGGGAGCTCCTGGCGGAACCGCTCCGGGGGTGGGTCCGGTATGTACAGGGGCAGGTGCTCCTGGAGGCGGGGTGCACTGACGAAGCCGATTCCCTGCTGGTGCTTCTCACCCGGTCTCCCGCGGAGGGCCCCCTGCGGGAGAGCATCAATCAGTGGCAGCTGCGTGTGGCGGTGGAGCGGGGTGAGCAGGAACGGGAAGTCGCGCTTCTGAGAGAGATGATTGCCCGCGGGGAGGGCAATACCTCCGCCCATGCGGTGAGGCTGGCAGAGATTGTGGAAGAAGAGGATGCCGGCGAAGCTTTCAAGCTGAGAACTCGGGCCCTGGCCCTGCCGGGCAGCGACGAGGCGCGTGGCAGCTCGGCGGAGCAGCTTCTGACAGTAGAAGAGCACCTCGAGGCGGATGATGCGCTGGCCACCGGCCGTGCACTGTTCGATCTGGCCGACTGGAGCGGTGCCGAACGGGCATTCCGCCTGGCGCTGGAGCGGGCCGAGGCGGCCGATCTCCGCCTGGAAGCCCAGTACCGGCTTGGAATAAGCCTTTTCCGCCGGCGTGCCTACCGTGAGGCAAGCAGAGTGCTATCCACGGTGGAGGAGGTCCCGGGCCGGTATCGCACGACGGCCGCATACTACAATGCTCTGGCTATTGCCGCCTCGAGCGGCCGCCGCCGGGGAGCGGAAGCTCTCGTTGCCTTTGCCGATCGCTACCCCCACAGCCAGTGGGCGGTACGGGCGCTGCGTGAGGCAGGAGAGCGTCTGATCGATACGGATTATGCGGCAGCCAGGGAGGTGCTGACCCGGCTCGTCACCGAGTATCCTACCCACTGGGAGAACGCGGATATCCTGTTCCGGCTCGGTTGTGGGGCGCGCGATGAAGGGGATCTACCGGGGGCCCAGCAGTGGTATGTCCGTCTCGGTCAGGGTGTGTTCCATCCGCATGAGAAGGCCCGTGGGTGGTACTGGGCCGGTCGCGTGGCAGAGGCATGCGAGGATTCGACAGCTGCGGTTACCTACTACAGCAGGGCGGGTGATCGCTATCCCGACACCTACTACGGTGCTCAGGCGCTGTTGGAGCTGGGCCGGGCACTGCCCGAACCGATCCAGGTCTCCAAAGGAGGGGGTGGCGAGATTAGGGTACCCGAGTGGGCCGAGCCGGCACTGGCGGCGGCGAGTGTCCTCCTGCGGGTAGGATTGAGGCAGGAGGGGGAACTCCAGCTGCTCCATG
>JAUVWC010000158.1 GCA_030604325.1 Candidatus Zixiibacteriota bacterium
GAGAAACGCTCCTAAAAAACGAACGCGACCCCGACGAACGGGAGCAGGAAATCAGTTCTGGAGGTATGCACGTCCAAGATGACGTTACCACTCCTGTCGCGCTCGATTGAACCCTTCTTCAGATAGTCGGCTTCGGTGCCCATCAGGTAGCGCAGTCGGAAATCAATCAAAATCCCCACCGGCCCTTTACCGGTCTCCAGCTTCGCCTGCGTCCTGTCCAGGGCGTTGATCGTTATGCCGAATCCGACCCCGTAGCCGAAGGCGACATCCCCCAGATTGATCGACTCGGCGATAGCCTCGTCAAACGAATAGACATTGCGAATCTCGGTTTCGGTGAACAGGTATTTGAAACCGATCAGGCCGTCAAAATAAGGGCGCACTACTCCGGTTCCCGGCTGCAGGCGCAAGAAGAGATTACCCTGAAGGATGTTATTGCTGATAACTACACGTACTTCGACCTCGGGAATCGTGGTACTGATTATCTCCCGGCGACGCTCATGCCCGTAGATGAGAAAGCCGAGGTCACCACCGATAACCACCGGGCTGTTGGGAAACCGTATACCCACGGTGCCCGACAGCCCAATCCCCAGGTTGGCAACGTGATCTCTGAACTCCCCCTGGGGGAAACCGAGCAGCAGCCCCACGGAAGCCTCCGGGCGAATCTGAGCATGGGCTGAACGAGTCGGAAGGAGAATAGCAGCAACAACTGTCGCCGGAAGTATCAACGCTCCGGCAAGTTTGAACGCTTTGTTGGTAAACATGATGGTCCTCCCATGCCCCTCTCTATTCGGACACGGATTTGAACTCATCTATTTGTTAATACGACAGTTACGCGCACCGGTTTCACAAGTAGTGTTTGCAGTTCCCGGTATTCTCCCTCCCATCCGCTTGGCGTCAGTATGCACTATTGGTGAGTTTACGTCTACTGTAGGGAACCCAGGCTCCAGCCAACGGCCATGAGATGACCATTACCGAGCACACCACCCGGGCGGTAGACGTAGGAGAGACGCCAGTCGGAAAACTGCCAGGAGAACCCCGCCGTAAATCCCAAATCGGAGAGCACACCATCGGATAGGGCAACTCCCCCCTCACCCCCGCTCAGACCAATACGGAGGGCTGTTTCGGGCAGGGGCCTCCATTCGGTACCGATCCCCCAACCCAGGCTCTCATCCCCGAACCGGTAAAGCACCTCCCCGGAGAACTCCCACCGGCTGCCGGCCGCGCCGGGTAGAGTGTAGGCGGCACCGGTCCTCAGCCGGGCGGGCATGCGGGTTCCTTCCTCCCCCTCGAATGGGGAGAACACCGCGCCGACATTTGAGAGGCCACCGCGTATCTCCAGACCGCCGAAACGCTGTTTCACCGCCACGGCCCCGGCCAGACCGAGCGCGCTCGCGTCATCCAGCTGAGCAAACGAAAAGGTTGCACCTACACCGACGACTGAGGCATCCTCCCGAAGCACAACCGTAGCCAGAGAGACATTCCAGTCGGAGGGGGTGAAACTGCCCCCGAATATCCCAAGCCGGTCGTCGAAATCGGTGCGAAGCTGTGAGCCGTAGGAGAGGGTGGAAAGAACCACCGCGAAGGAATGCTCCAGCGCATGAAAGCGCAGCCCGGCGGCCCCCCAGCTCAGATCCAGTACGTGCGAGCCTGCTGCCAGCTCCACCCCCAGGCGATCACCTGAGGCCACGGTTGGGTCGATACCGGCGGCCAGCAGGTCACCGGCCAGAGCCTGGCCGCCTAAGCCACCACCGCGTGCCAGCGGCATCAGATCCGCAAGGGGGAAGGAATTCTGCCCGAATGCCATCCTGGCGCAGGCGCAGCAAACCAACAGCCCACTAGCTAAATAAAGAAGGAGGGTGCGTTTCACAGCTCGTACTGCTTGATCTTATAGCGGATGGCCCGAGTACTCAGTCCCAGGATCTCGGCTGCTTTGGTGCGGTTGCCGTCAACCTGCTCCAGGATGCGCTTCAATATCCGCCGCTCGGCGCGCTCCAGCTGTTCTTTGAGGGTGAGTTCGGCCATCTCCGGTCCGGAAGCCGCCTCTCTCTCCCAGATGGGCTGCCCCAGTATGCTCAGATGCTCTTCGGTGATGACATCGCCATCAGTCAGCACCATTGCGCTCTCGATCGTATTCTCCAGCTCACGCACGTTACCGGGCCAATCGTACCCAATCAGCTCGTCCAGGGCGCCCTGCGTGATACTGGTAGGCGGATTCGGCTGCTCCTTGGCGAACTTTTCCATGAAATGGTTTACCAGGGCGGGGACATCCTCGGTGCGTTCGCGCAGGGGCGGTATATGGATCGGCACCACGTTAAGACGATAATAGAGATCTTCACGGAATTCCCCACGGTCGACCATAGCTTTCAAATCCTGGTTGGTGGCCGCCAATACTCGTACATCCACCTCGATCGTCCTGGTACCCCCTACCCGCTGGAAGGAGCGTTCCTGCAAGACGCGCAGCAGCTTCCCCTGCAGGTCGGGGCTGAGCAGGCTGATTTCGTCCAGGAAGATGGTTCCGCCATCCGCGGTTTCGAACTTCCCTTTCTGTGTCCTATAGGCACCGGTGAACGCACCCTTCTCGTGACCGAATAGTTCCGACTCGATCAAGGTCAGGGGAATCGAGGCGCAGTTGACTTCCACCATCGTCTCCCGGGCACGCGGGCTGTTGAAGTGGATGGCCCGGGCGAACAGCTCCTTGCCCGTACCGGACTCCCCCTGGATAAGGACCGTTGCGGTGGTGGCCGCCACTTTGCGGATCGCCCGGAAGATGTTCTTCATCACTCCCGAGACGGCTATGATGCTTTCGAACGCGTACTTCTCGGAGACCAACCCCCACAGTTCCAGGTTCTCCAGCCGGAGCGCCCGCTGCCGCAGGGCTTTTTCGAGAATCACGAGTAATTCCTCGATGTCTATCGGCTTTGTCAGGTAGTCGTAGACCCCACCCTTCATGGCCTGCACGGCGGTGTCAACCGTTCCGAACGCCGTCATGACGATGATTTGGGTTTCGGGGAAGGTCTCCTTGACCTTGCTGCTGAGCTCCAGACCGGAAAGGCCCGGCATTTTCAGGTCGGTTAGAAGTACCTCGACATCGCCGTGCTCCGCCATAAGCGCATAGGCCTCCTGGCCGTCCGGAGCGCTGAGAACTTCGTGTCCCTCACGGGATATGATCGTAACCAGTCCCTGCAGCGTGTTGAGATCGTCCTCGGCGATAATGATCTTGGCCATGTTCAGACTCCCTGCGCTGTCATCGTAACCTCAACAGGAGGCTCGGAGGGCAGAGTCATCAACACGGTCGTGCCCTCCCCTGTCGCACTCTCAATATTGATCTGCCCCCCGTGCTCATAAACGATCCGGTGGGCAATAGAGAGCCCCAATCCCGAACCTGAATCTCTGGACGTATAGTAGAAGTCGAACACGTGGGCCAGATCCTCCTCTGGAATGCCCTCTCCGGTATCGGAGATCTCGATAGTGATCTCACCGTAGAGCTCCTCCTCCCGTCTGGTGGCGACCATCAGCAGCCCCCCATCCGGCATTGCCTGCAATGCATTTAGTATCACATTCAACGCCGCTTGAGTCATGCGGTTCTGGTCTACCATCACCATGGGGAGGTCGGAATCGAAATCAACCACCAGTTCGACTCCCTGTGCCGTGGCCGTTCCCCTCTGAAGATTAACGATATCGGCCAGCAAAGCGTTCATATCGGTTTGTTCAGGGCTGAGCGCTGGCGGCCGGGAGATCGTCTGGAATTCCCTGACAAGGTTCTCCAAACGGAGGATCTCGCCGGAAATCACATCCAGGTATTCAAGCTCCTCCGAGCCAAGACGCTGTCTGAGTAGGTGCAGGTTGATTTGCATGGCGTTGAGCGGGTTGCGGATCTCGTGGGCGACCACCGTGGAGAACCTGGCCAGGGTATCGAGGTGCTCCACACGGCGCAGGCGCTGCTGGATCTGGGCGAGCTGCTCCGCCATGAGATTGAATTCGGTGGCCAGCGTGCCCAGCTCGTCATGTCCGGCTACTGGTATCTTATCCTGCAGGTCTCCCTCGCTCAGTCGGTTGGCACCCTCCAGCAGGGCACCGATCGGCCGTACCAGACGCCGCGTATAGACGTGTGTCGAGATCAGCGCCAGTGCGATCCCCACCAGGATAATGACGGCGATCTGGAGCCGCATTTGGCTCACGGTTGCCCTGACCTCCGCCACGGGCCGGTGAATGATCAGCCCCCACCTCAAGCCGCCAGGGAAGCTGATATGGGTGAACGCGGCTCTCATCGGCCCGCCCTGCGGATTACGCAGGTCCACGATTTCCGAACTGACCGTGCCTGGCTCCTCGCCGCGCAGGAAGCGCTGCACCGACTCAAGCCCGGAGTAGTCGGTGCCCCCCTCATACACAACCGACATATC
>JAUVWC010000333.1 GCA_030604325.1 Candidatus Zixiibacteriota bacterium
AAGACGACCTGGGTATTGGCCAGCACCGTGGCCAGTCCCACGCCGATCAGTCCAATCGACCAGTGCCAGATGCTGAGGTCCATGGCGAGAAACAGTCCACTGCCCAGCGCCATCAGGCGTACCTTCCACGAGCGGGTGTCCCGGCGGCGTACGATCACCGTCATCACGACGAGGAGCGGCAGGGCGTAGGCCATGCGGAAGAAAGCGGAAGTGGAGGGGGATACGTCCGCCAGACGGACGAAGACAGCCGAAAAGGAGATGGCCACTACACCGAAGAGAGCGGCCAGACGGATCATATGTTCTCCCCGGCGACGACCGGATTGGAGAGGATACCCACCTGGGGGATTTCGACTTCCACCATATCGCCGGCCCGCAGTGGACCGACACCGGCCGGAGTACCGGTGGCAATCAGGTCCCCCGGCTCAAGTGTCATGATGCGTGAGATGTAGGCCACTATCTCTGGTATGCCGAAGTGCATCTCCTTGGCACGGCCGTGCTGTCTCACCTCCCCATTGACCCGGCAGATGACCTCAAGTGCCCGCCAGTCATCCTCACCGGTGAGAGGAACAACACGGGGACCTACCGGGCAGAAGGTGTCGAAGCCTTTCGCCCGTGTCCACTGGCTGTCGGTGCGCTGCAGGTCGCGCGCAGTTACATCGTTCACGCAGGTGATGCCGGCGATCCCATCCGGCGCCTCAGCAGGTGAGATCCGGCAGAGGCGCCTCCCGATCACCACTCCGATCTCGCCTTCATGCTCCACCTGTTCAGAATCGGGAGGAAGTACGATGTTCTCGCCGTCCCCGATAACTGATGAAGGTGGTTTGAGAAACAGCAGGGGACGTTCCGGCAGGACATTGCCCATCTCCGCCGCATGGTCGGCGTAATTACGGCCTACACAGACTATTTTTCCCGGCCTCTCTATTTTTCCTGACGGATCCATCGGCTACCGCTTCCGCTCCAATCGCCGTTACACCTGTCTCCTCAGGTATTCGAGATCCTGCAGACACTCAACGCAGAGCGGCGGACCATAGCCCGCCGCTCTGCAGAGATTCACATGAATCATGCCTATTTCTCCTTCTCCGCCTCCTCATATTCCTTGTAGTTCTTCACATACCTGTCCAGCCAGGCGATCCAGCGGGCCCACAGGTCGAGGGTTGTCTCCTCGGTGGCGGGCCCGTGATCCTCGTAGGGGTACATATAGAGGGCGGCCGTTTTGCCAAGAACATTAAGGGTGTGGTACATCTTCGGCGCATGGAACGGTGCCGTACCCGCATTCTGGTCGTGCATACCGTGGTACATGAGCAGGGCGCCGTTCAGCTCGTTCGCCCACAGCAGGGGCGACATCCGGCTGTAGATCTCCCGGCCCTCCCACAGCTCCCGCCGCTCCGACTGGAATCCCGCCGGGGTGAGCGTACGGTTGTAGTTGCCGTCACCGGCGATCCCCGCCCGGAAGAAGGGTGTCTGTATCAGGGCGTTGGCCGTGCCGAACGCGCCGTAGCTGTGACCGCCTATAGCCAGCCGGTCGGTGTCGATGATCTCCTTCCTGTCGAGGGCATCTATGACCGCATACAGGTTGTTGCGCAGGTCACCGGTGTAGTTGTCGTTCATCCTGCCCGATTCTCCCATGATCGGGCAGTCCGGCTCGACGAGCGCGTACCCCAGCTTGGTCAGGATTACCATCGACCGCGTACCAACCCTCGGGCGGGAGTTGATGTTGGTAGAGCGGCTCCTCTCATCCAGCTGTTTCTGGCTCGTGTACTCGCGCGGGTAGAACCAGAACATGGCCGGAAGTCTCGTACCCTCGACGTAATCGGGGGG
>JAUVWC010000203.1 GCA_030604325.1 Candidatus Zixiibacteriota bacterium
CTTCGAACATCTCCACACCTTCCAGACCCTGCTGCCGCCCCCTGCGGTACTGCATCCCGAACCGGCCCCGCCGTTCGAATATCTGCTCGACCCTCGCGTCGGGACGGTGGGTCGGGCCCACCTGTACGTAGGTGGGTTCGTCCACCTCGTATCTCTTCCGGTTGAAGTACTGGTTGACTCCTTCGTAGGTCTGCCAGCCGAGGTAGGTGTTAGGGTCCTTTCCAGCCGCATATCCGAACAGGCCGAGGCCGGCCCCTCCGATCGCCGCACCGGTGGCTCCCCCGGCCTTCAGGAACTGCCGTCGGTTCAGGTTGAACATCGATTTGGCTTCACTCATTGATTGGTTCCCTTCGGTATGTTCCTGTCGCGTCCCCGCTTATCCCCACGACACCCCTTATCACGTTCCCCATCCGCGCCAATCCAGGAGCTACATCTTCTCCCTTGCAGTGATGCTCCTGCTGCCGTTCATGCGCCAGAACATGTTGCCCTGGAGCTGCCTGCCGTAGCCGCTCGCCTGATCGAGGGTAACCATAAAGTTGTCCAACGCTTTCACCCTCCCCTTTATGACACTGCGGACCATCCGGTGCAGCCACGAGTTGTTCGGCTTGTTGAACGGACAGCAGCGCTTGCAGTTGGAGCAGCTGAAGCCGTTGAAGTCGTAGCACTTGACCCCTTCGACGTACCACTTAAGAGTCCCCGCGTTGTTGGAGCGGGACGTGCCTTCCCAGGTGCGTTCACCACCGGTGATCGCCCCGCTCGGGCATTCATCGGCACACAGCATGCACTTCTCACAGAACTCGGTGACGCCAAAACTGATCGGGGTGTCAGGCACCAGCGGCATGTCGGTGAGAACCTTGGCCAGCCTCACGCGCGGACCGTACTTGGGCGTAACGATCAAGCCGAGTCGGCCCAACTCCCCCAGTCCCGCATCTATCGCGATGGGGATGCTCAGTCCGAAGCCGTTACCGGCGGGGATCGCCCGGTAGCCGAGGTTCCGGATGAACTCAGCCAGTGTCGAGGCGGTGATCGCCATCCTGGAATATCCGTTGCCCGTGGCCGCCGATGCCAGTCGGCCCGGCGAGTTCATAATGGCACAGTAATCCTCCTCGAACGCCAGCGCGATAAATCGGTTCATCGACTCCGGCACGTACCAGGCATCCTCGGTCTGCTCGAAACGATCACCCACTTAGTGGACCGGAATGGTCCTCTCTCTGTCATTTCTCGAGGGGGAATAATATGTTCCAAAGAGCCAGAGGGGATTCGCCTGCGTGATGCCGGCGAGGGAGGCGCCAAAGAAGAGTGCCGCGTGCTTGACTGCCAGGGAAACCTCCTCCCACGTCATATCAATATCGGCGGGATCCCACGGTCCCCCACTTGTGAGGCTGGGGCCGGGCATCCGGCCCGAGGCTCCTGTCCAGGCATAGGCCTCACCAAGCCCGGAGTAGCGCCAGGCGGACGACATCAGCGCGTAGTCGAGACGCGTCTGGTTGGGGATCTTGCCCTCCCCCTCGACCAGGTTTACGTAGGTCATGTTCGGCTGCCGTCTCAGGCTCTCGAGCCTTACGGGATCCCACATGTTGCGGCTGAACACCGTATACCTGTCGTCCATGCGCTGAAGCACATCCGGATCGCACTCGTAGGGGAGCTTTCCGTCCGCGAGCTTCTCCACGAGGAACCCTCCGTACTCACTCTCCGACTCGATCAGGAATCCGTCGGCGGTCTCGGCGACAACAGTGGGAGCGGCGAGACCGGCGCCGAAAGCGCCCGCTCCCATCCCGACGAGTTGCAGGAAATTCCGCCTGTCGATCGATTCTTCTGACATCGCTACCGTCTCTCTTCCAGTACCGGGCCGTCCTGAGCGGTCAGCCCGTCTTACGCGCAAAAAGGAAGCGTCCGAGCAGAACACCCCATACGACTGCCACGAATCCCAGAATGGTGCCCATGACCAGGGCACCCAGGACGGATCCCTCCTCAAGGAAACTGACTATCACCTCGAGCACGAAAACCGCATAAATGAACGCGAGGAGGGTCAGGCCCCACTGCCACCACGTGAGATCGAGTGATCGCCGTCTGGCAAAATTCACCACATAGAACAGGCCAGCCGCAGCCACAGCACCAATGAGGATATGGGCCACTTTCATCTCTCCTCGATAGTAATGAACGGGCGGGCCGGCGGCAGAGTCAGCATATCGTATTCAATTCCGGCAGGTTTTGCTACCGATACAGGCGGCAGCCACTCCATCTTCAGTACTGTTGCCATCCCGACCCTTATGTCCCGGTGACTGATTTCAACTTTGACTTCATATGCTACCGGAGGTCGTTTGCTGGCAACAGATAGCGACAGGGAGACCGGGGAGAAAACATTGACCGTCTATGCGATCCGCCCCGCCGTGGAGGGAATGTAAACAAATGCTCGATGAACACATCTAATATGATGAACACATCTAATATATTGATGCTAATAGGATAAGTGGTATAGGTCCGTTCAGAGACTCCTTATACAAGTAAAAAGGAGTGAAACCATGGGTGACATCAAGCGATCAACCTCGCTGATATCCATCTTAGCTCTCATTATCTGCCTCTTCCCTGCTCGTTCAGGATCAGCCCAGACCAAGGACGTCTCTGCAAGAAATCCCATGATCTTGACGGACTCAATGCCGCTAGCCTGGAGATACAGACGAATAACGATCGAGCGGGACGGACTGACACAAGTCGACACTCTCGACACCATTTTCCTCAAAAGGATCGAGAACCTCAGCTTATACAATCCCAGATCTAGTTCTAGCAGGTATGGTTTCCCGGATTCTCTGAGAATAGAGGGAAATACGGTATCAGCTTGGCTGGTGCTGACCTACTCCGGTTTCTTAGAATACTGGCTCGAAGTGGATACAGGCCTTTATAAATCACTCTACTTTAGCCGAAGCGGGTCACAGGAGATGGCAGGATCACTGACGTTGATGCTGCCTTCGCACGATTCAGATGTCCACAGATGGGCTATCAGTGCGGACGCCTCTAAATGGGTCTTCGGTTCCCATGCAGGGACCTTCCAGGGAAGGTCATGCCAGTACATGATGACAGAGTGGATACACACTCCGCCCAACCAGGGAGGGACTCATTATTGGGGACTAGGAGTGGGCTTGATTCGGATCGAATCCCGATGGAGCGATGTAGAGTGGGTTAGATACGGTGACCGGAATAATTCATACTTCTTCACTTCTCTGAGATCAGTAAAGATTTACGAGCTTATCGACTTTATCCCGAGAAACAGTGTCGAGCGGATTACGAAACTCAAACTCTCATTTGGCCCAAGTGATCCTACCCTTGAGCTGTTCAGAGGTTTTACACCTGTGCAGTCTATCGACCTCAGCAGGAGCCGCATAACCGATGAGGCCATGCCAACACTAAAGGATTTCGCCAACCTTAATGTCCTCGACCTGAGAGATACTCGAATAACGGACGCAGCAGTCAATTACTTGAAAGATCTCACAACCCTTGAAGAACTCTATCTTCCAGAGCAGTTATCCAAGCCAGAGATTATTGCTGAACTGGCGTCCGCGCTCCCTCATACACGGATAAATCCATAAGCTCAATCTGTTTGGATAATAAGCCTGTCAGATATCGTGACGGTTATCAACCTTTGGC
>JAUVWC010000290.1 GCA_030604325.1 Candidatus Zixiibacteriota bacterium
CAGATCGTCCAGCTACCCGAGGGTTTCGAAGTGCTGGGAAGCACGGAGGACTGTCCGGTGGCCGCTATGGGGGATCCCGAGAGAAAGCTGTACGGACTTCAGTTTCATCCCGAGGTCACCCATACACCCAACGGCATGCAGATCCTGGAGAACTTACTGGATATCTGCGAGGCGGAAAGGGCTTGGGAACCCGGCAATTATGTAGAGGAAATCAGTGCCTCCCTGATCGAGCAGGTTGGCGATAACCGCGTGCTCCTGCTCGTTTCGGGTGGAGTGGATTCCACCGTGTGCCTGGCGCTGTTGAACCGGGCGCTGAGACCCGAGCAGGTGCTGGGGGTCCACATTGATAACGGCCTCATGCGTAGAGGGGAATCGACGCTGGTGGTGGAGGCTTTCAGCAGGCACGGTTATGCGAACCTCCGCTATGTAGATGCAGTCGACACTTTTTTAGAGGCCCTCGAAGGAGTAAGGGATCCGGAAGAGAAACGGCGGATAATCGGACGGGTCTTTGTGGAAGTAGCGCACGAGCAGGTGGGTGACCTCGGGCTGGAGGAGGGATGGCTGCTTGCCCAGGGGACGATCTATCCCGATACCATCGAAACGGGGGGGAGCGATCATGCGGCATCGATCAAGACCCACCACAACCGGGTGGAAGAGATCGAGCGCCTGATCGAACAGGGGAAGGTAGTGGAACCCATTGCCAATCTGTACAAGGACGAGGTGCGGGAGGTGGGCCTCTACCTTGGACTGCCTGAGACGATGGTCTGGTGACATCCATTCCCGGGTCCCGGTCTGGGTGTGCGGCTGCTCTGCCATTCCGGCCAGCCCCCGGAGGCCGATGAGATGCGCACGATGACCGAGGCGGAATCTGAGGTGGTCACTATTGCCTCTGCCTATGGATACAACGCCCGCGTCCTGCCCATCAGGTCGGTGGGTGTACAGGGGGATAACCGCACGTATGGACATCCGGTGGCCCTGCTCGGAGGACACCGTGATTGGGATCGTCTGGAAGAGGCATCCACGCGCATTACCAACTCGGTGAGTGAGGTCAACCGGGTTGTATATACCCTCAGTCACCACGAGCTGGGCGATATTACGCCGGTGCGGGCCGCGGTCAGCCGGGACCGGCTCAAGCTGCTTCAACAAGCGGACGAGCTGGCTAAGGAGCTGTTGATCGCCTCGGGGCTGGACCGGGAGGTCTGGCAGATGCCTATTATTCTGGTTCCACTGGCGGTCGACGGGGAGGGGGAAAGCGTCATTGTCCGGCCGGTCCTCAGCGAAGAAGCCATGACTGCCCGATTCGCCGCCCTTCCCTGGGAAGTGGTGGAGAATATGGAGCGGGGGATAGGGGCGCTACATGGAGTATCCACCGTCTTTTTCGACATAACCCACAAGCCACCGGCCACTATCGAGTGGGAGTAGTGATAAATACTTTGACTGACCTGTAAGTGATTTATTAATTAACCAGGTTACGATAAATTCTTTGCAGCAGAAACAGTTAGCGATAGAGGGTGTGGTTCTGTTGGCTTACATTAAGGTTCGTGAAAATGAATCCTTCGAGAAAACCCTGAAGCGCTTCCAGAAGCAGGTTAAGAAGGAGGGTATTACTACGGATCTGAAGCGCAAGCGTTATCACCTCAAGCCGTCCGAGCGCAAGCACCAGCGCCGCTTGAGCCAGAAGAGGAAGCAGCGCCGGCGAGATAATAACGGCTAGAGCGCTTAATATTTCGATCTTTAAACGGTAGGAGGCCGTCCATACGGGCGGCCTTTTTTAGTACACCTTTGAAGATGTCGGCAGTAACATAACACCGACCTGATACATCTGGTGCAGATAACCGATGCAAGAGCTCACCGACTGGTAGGAGGTACCTTGATGAACCTGTTACCACGCAGAATGGGGCGGGCAGGACTTACTGTGGGGATCTGCCTGATCCTGGGGACTGCGTCCAGTGCCACGGCGCAGAAAGTCCCCATTTCCTTCAATGACTATCACGGGTACACCGGTACGGTCGACTATCTCCAGAAAGTCGCCAGGGCGTACCCGAACATCACCCAGCTTCTCGAGATCGGCCAGAGCAACATGGGACGCTCCATGTATGTTCTTGTCATTTCGAATATGAGAACCGGTACGACGATCGACAAGCACGTCGAACTGCGCAACATGCGCAAAGAGAACGTCCAGAATGTCACCCCGATGAAGTCGTATCACGGCAAACCGGGGCACTGGATCGACGGCGGAACGCACGGCAACGAGTACACCGGCACGGAGGTCTGCCTCTACATCATCGACAAACTCGTGACCGGCTACGATGCCAACCCGGAGATCAAGAAACTGATCGACGAGTGCACGTTCTACATCTGTCCCATCGTCAATCCCGACGGTGTCTACAACAGCGTCGAGGTGGGTATCTCTCAGCGTGGGAATTCGATGATGATCGACAACGACAACGATGGGAGGATCAATGAAGACGGGCCAGAAGATCTGAACGGTGACGGTCACATCACGCAGTTCCGCTACAAGGATCCGGACGGGCGGTATGTGATCGATGAAGTCGATCCCCGTTTGATGGTCCAGCTGGGCAGGGGGGAGGAGACTAC
>JAUVWC010000001.1 GCA_030604325.1 Candidatus Zixiibacteriota bacterium
ACCAAAAACCACCCTACCAATTCTTTCCAACCTTTTACTTAAGGCTGAGGAGGGACGTCTCTTCGTATCAGCCACCGATCTCGACATCTCGAGGAAAACATCGGTAAATGGCGATGTTCTTGAGGAGGGAATAACCACAGTACCAGCAAGAAAATTCTCAGAGATAATCAAAGAGTTGCCCGAGGAGACGTTCCAGCTGGACGAGAGCGAGGATCGGATAAGCCTAACGTGCGGGAGGGGCCAGTATAAACTCACCGGAATGGATTGGGAGGAATTCCCTAAGATTCAGGGCGCTGTGGAGGGGCAACACATTCAGATCGAGGGGGAGCGCGTAAGGCGGATGGTAAGCACTACCACGTTTGCCGTTTCCAGCGATGAGACCAGGCCCGCCCTCGGGGGCGTACTGTGGAAGATATTCGGCAAGGATACCAAAATGGTCTCTACCGACGGCCATCGACTAGCGATAATAGAGTTAAGTGGTTTGGTTGTGGGGAATGGAGATATAGACGTGGAGATCATTGTTCCGCCCAAGGCACTCAATCAGATAACACGACTCGTCGGTGAGGGGAAGGAACTCAAAGAGGTCGTAGTAGGGGAGAAATACCTTCAGGCCGACCTTGGCGATACAATCCTGTTTACGCGCCTCATCGAGGGTCCATACCCCAATTACGAACTGGTTATGCCAAAAGACAGTGACAAGAGACTGGTGGTTGACCGTGATGTCCTGGAGGCAGCGGTGCGGCGGGTGTCGATCTTGAGTAATATGCAGACGCATCAGGTAAAATTCGACCTCGAGGACAACAGCGCACAGCTAAGTGCCGTAAGTCCGGACCTCGGGGCGGAGGCGCGCGAGCAGATAGAGGTAGAGTTTAAGGGATCTCCCATGTCGCTGGCATACAATGCCGCCTACTTATTGGAGATTCTAAGGCACATCCCCCATGGAGAGATAGAAATGACCCTCAAGACCTTTGTCAGCGCCGGTTTGATTCGTCCCGTCGAGCAGGCCGAAGGTGAGGATCTGACGTTCCTGTTAATGCCACTGCGCCTGAATGATTGACAGGGAGAATGGCGAGAAGCCGCTCCCTACGTGGCTTCGGAGGCTATCTCTCCGAGCGTTCCGCAATTATTCATCCATCGACCTAGAGCTCAGCCCCGGTCTGACGCTTGTAGTGGGGCCAAATGGTCATGGCCAGACGAACCTGATTGAGGCCATCAACTTTCTCTGCCTGGGACGGTCGTACAGGGAACGCAGCAACAGGCGCGTGATAATGTTTGGTGCCCGGCAGGCGCGGCTGCATGGGGAGTTGGAGTGGGATGGCAGCGGCCACAACATCGAGATCGTCCTGGATAGTGATGGTAATAAAGCAGCCAAGATGGATGGGGCTGCTCTGGGGAGAATGAGTGAACTGGTGGGTAAGGTGCCGGTGGTGAGCCTTACACCGGAAGATGGGGATCTCGTGGGAGGAGAGCCGGGAGCGCGACGGAGGTTTCTTGATCTAATTCTGGCGCAGTCGGACCGTGTCTACCTGGAGGCGCTGAGAAGGTATCGAAGGGTTCTTCTACAAAGGAACGCGAGCCTTCGTGAAGGACGACAGGCGCTGGCCGAGACATACGAGGTCCCTTTGATCGAAAACGCCGTAGTAATACGGCAGAAGCGGGCCGCACTGATCGAATTTCTAGCGGGGAGCGCAGGGGAGACGTACAACACGATAAGCCAGCAGGACGAGAACTTCACCGTCTGCTACCGTCCAAATCCGGCAGGGGATGTCAGTAACCGGCACGACGTGACCGAGGCGCTCGCCCGGGCGAGGGACATAGACGCGGAACGGGGATTAACCAGCGTGGGGCCACATCGGGACGATGTTTACATGGAGGTTGATGGGCGGCAATTGCGGACATACGGATCGCACGGTCAGGCGCGAACCGCGCTGGCGACACTAAAGCTGGCAGAGGTGAGCTATTACGCCGAGGTCTACGACCGGCCACCCCTGCTGGTTATGGACGAAGTCGCGGCGGTACTGGACCGCACCCGGGCCGCGAATCTGGTTGGGCTTCTTGCGGATATGTCCTCACAGGTGTTTGTTACTTCACCTTCTGAGGAAGATCTGAGTGCGGTAGCGGGGGCAGCAGGTTGCATTGTGGATGTGGACCGGGGAAGGGCGAAAACGAGGCGGTAAGGGGATGTCGGAGCACGAGCCATGCTTGCGGACGTGATGTAGAATGGGTAGCAGGCCAAAACCGCTGGCACGTGTAATAAGCAGCTGGCTCAAGACCTCTGGATTGGAAAAGGGCCTGGAAAAGGGACGCTTATTCGAGGAGTGGGAATCGCTCGTAGGGCCGCGTATCTCTGCGGTTTCCACACCAATTGATGTCAGGGGTGAAACGTTGCTTCTTGAAGTAGAGGATCCTGTTTGGCGCAACGAGCTCTCCTTGATGCACAACCAGCTCTTGGAGGCAATCGCCGAACACCCTGAGCTGCCTAAAGTGCGGAAGATTCGCCTTATGGGAAGGCGTGCAGGAGGAACAACAGCGTGACAGCTAAGAAGGGCGGGGCCAGCACCAAGTTGACCAGCACCAAGAAGACCAGCACCAAGAAGACCAGCACTAAGAAGACCAGCACTAAGAAGACCAGCACTAAGAAGACTGGCAGTTCAGCCTACGATGCCAAGAGCATCCAGGTTCTGAAAGGCCTTGAGGGCGTACGGAAACGCCCCGCGATGTACGTCGGTAGCACCGGATCGAGTGGGCTCCACCATCTGGCTTACGAGGTCGTGGACAACTCGATCGATGAGGCCCTGGCCGGATACTGCGGGAACATTAACGTGACAATCCAGGCCGGCGACGTAATCAGTGTTACCGATGATGGGCGGGGCATCCCGGTAGGTATGCACCCGGAAATGAAGAGACCGGCGGTGGAGGTAATCATGACAACCCTCCACTCCGGGGGCAAGTTTGACCGTAAGACCTATCAGGTATCGGGCGGACTCCACGGTGTCGGTGTCAGTGTGGTGAATGCGCTGTCAGTGTGGCTGGAAGTAGAAGTCACCAGAGATGGTAATGTATACCGGCAGCGATTCGAGAGGGGTATTGCCCGGGGTAACCTTAAGAAGGCGGGTAAGCGGAAGAAGACAGGGACCAAGGTCACCTTCCAGCTTGATCCGAAGATTTTCCGGGACAGAGAGTTCCACTACGACATCCTGACCCACAGGCTGCGCGAGCTGGCGTTTCTGAATGCCGGCCTGAAAATCGATCTCATCGATGAGCGGAAAGGGAAAGAAAAGGAGACCACGTTCCACTATACGGGCGGACTGGTCGATTTCGTCCGCTACCTGAACGAGAACCGCAACACCCTTCACCCTAAGCCAATATACGTTACCGATGAGCGGGAGAATGTAAAGGTGGAGGTCGCCCTCCAGTATCACGACGGATACCAGGAGGACCTCTACAGTTTCGTCAATACTATCAACACACTGGAAGGGGGAACGCACCTCACCGGCTTCCGGTCCGCACTGACGCGGACCATCAACACCTATGCTCAGAACAATAACCTGATGAAGAACGGCGCGAAGTATGGCCTCACGGGAGATGACTGCCGCGAGGGGCTGACCGCCATTATCAGTATCCAGGTGCCCGACCCGCAGTTCGAAGGCCAAACCAAGACCAAGCTGGGCAATGGTGAAGTGCGTGGCATCGTAGAGTCGGTCCTGGGTGAAAAGCTGACGACCTTTTTCGAGGAAACCCCTTCCTATGCCCGGTGGATCGTGGCCAAGGTGGATGCCGCCGCCCGCGCGCGGGACGCGGCGCGTAAGGCCAGGGAGCTCGTCCGCCGGAAAACCGTACTGGAATCGGGCACTCTGCCCGGCAAGCTGGCCGACTGCGCCATCCAGGACCCCGAGAGCACCGAGCTCTACCTGGTGGAGGGGGATTCGGCGGGTGGCAGCGCCAAAGCGGGGCGCGACCGTAGCTTCCAGGCCATCCTCCCCCTCAAGGGCAAGATCCTGAATGTGGAAAAGGCACGCCTGGATAGGATCCTCACCAACGATGAGATCCGTACCATCGTCACGGCAATCGGTGCCGGCATAGAGGATGAGTTCGACCCAGAGAAGGCCAGGTATGGCAAGATCATCCTCATGACCGATGCCGATGTGGATGGCGCCCACATCAGGACCCTGCTCCTGACGCTTTTCTTCCGCTATATGAAACCGCTGATAAGGAAGGGGATGGTCTTCATCGCTCAGCCGCCCCTATACCTGGTTAAGAATGGTAAGGAGGAGATTTACGCCTACAGCGACGAGGAGCGTAACGCAGCCCTCAAACGTCTGGGTAAGAAGGGTTCTACCGTCCAGCGCTACAAGGGTTTGGGCGAGATGAATCCCGACCAGCTCTGGTCGACCACCATGGATCCGGAGACCCGGACTCTGCTCCGGATCACCCTGGAAGATGCCCTTGAAGCCGACAGGATCTTCACGCTGTTGATGGGCGATGCGGTCGAGCCGCGCCGGCGGTTCATCGAGAAGAACGCCAGGTACGTGCGCAACCTGGATGTGTAACGACTAATGTCTGCTCTACACCGACAGCGGATCGTACCTGTGAACATCGAGGAGGAGATGAAGTCCTCCTACATCGACTACTCGATGTCGGTGATAGTCGCCCGCGCGCTGCCCGACGTTCGGGACGGCCTCAAGCCGGTCCATCGCCGCATTCTCTATGGAATGAGGGAGTTGGGGCTGCACCCGAACCGGGCCCATCGCAAGAGTGCCCGGCTCGTAGGGGACGTGCTCGGTAAGTACCATCCCCACGGCGACTCGGCGGTCTACGACAGCCTTGTGCGGATGGCGCAAGACTTCTCGCTGCGCTACCCGCTGGTGGACGGCCAGGGCAACTTCGGCAGCGTGGACGGGGATTCCGCCGCCGCCATGCGCTACACCGAATGCCGGCTCACACCGATCGCCGGCGAGATGCTCCAGGATCTGGATAAAGATACCGTGGAGTGGATACCCAATTTCGACGAGACACTCCAGGAGCCCAATGTTCTCCCGACCAAACTGCCAAACCTGCTCGTAAATGGTACCTCAGGGATCGCCGTAGGTATGGCGACCAATATCCCGCCGCACAACCTGACCGAGGTGGTAAACGGGCTGGTTCACCTGGTGGACCACCCGGATGCGGAGATCGATGACCTGACGGACTACATCACCGGACCAGATTTTCCGACCGGCGGGATTATCTACGGCAGGCATGGTATAGGTGAGGCCTACCGGACGGGGCGGGGCAAAGTGATGGTTCGCGCCCGTGTCCACATCGAAGAGGTGAAAGACCGGGAGCGTATCGTCGTCACCGAGATCCCCTATCAGGTGAACAAGGCGAACCTGATAGAGAAGATCGCCGAACTGGTGCGGGCGAAGAGGGTGGAGGGGATTTCGGACCTCAGAGATGAATCGGATCGGGAGGGCATGCGGATCGTGCTGGAGCTGAAGCGGGACGCCCCGGCCGAGGTGATAATCAATAAGCTGTACAAGCATACCCAGCTTCAGACCACATTCGGTATCATCAATCTGGCGCTGGTGGGGGGACAGCCGAGAGAGCTGAACCTAAAGGAGACCCTACAGGCCTTCCTCGACTTCCGCCACTACGTGGTGGAGCGGCGCACCCGCTTCGAACTGGCCCAGGCCGAAGCGCGAGCCCATATCCTGGAAGGGCTGAAGATCTGCGTCGACAACATCGATGAGATCGTGGCCCTCATCAAGAAGGCCAAAGATCCCGCCACCGCGAAGAGGGAGCTGAAAAAGAAGTTCAAGCTTTCGAATGAACAGGCCCAAGCCATCCTCGATATGCGACTGGCCCGGCTGACGGGGCTGGAGAGGAAGAAGATCGAGGAGGAGTATCGGGAACTGATCGAGAGAATCGCCCATTATAAAGAGGTCCTGGCCAACCGGGGACTGCGGATGGCGATCGTCAAAGAGGAACTGCTGGATCTGCTGGAGAAGTACGGGGACAGCAGACGCACCGAGATCCGGGAGGATGTGGGGGAGTTCAACGTCGAAGACCTGATCGCTGAAGAAGACATGGTGATCACCATTTCCCACCAGGGGTACACAAAGCGTATCCCCGTTTCGACCTACCGGCGCCAGGGACGCGGGGGCAAGGGTGTGAGGGGGATGGGCACGAAGGAGGAGGACTTCGTCGAGCATCTCTTCGTGGCTTCAACCCACTCATATATTCTCTTCTTCACCGACCGCGGGAAGTGTTACTGGCTCAAGGTTTACGACATCCCTCAAGGAGGACGCTTAGCTAAAGGCCGACCGTTGATCAACCTGATTCAGGTGGAGAAGCAGGAAACGGTGAGAGCGATGTTGCCGGTCCGCATCTTTGAAGAGGGTAAGTGCGTAGTATTCTGTACCACGCGCGGGTTGGTGAAAAAGACTCCACTGCCCGACTACAGTCACCCACGCCGGGACGGCATTATTGCCATCGACATAGTGAAGGGTGACGCCCTGATCGGGGCGCAGCTCACCGATGGAACCTGTGACATTATTCTGGGCACGAAGAAGGGCATGGCCATCCGCTTCCACGAGGATGATGTACGTCAGATGGGACGCGACACGCGGGGTGTGAAAGGTATCACGCTGGCCAAGGAGGGAGATGGGGTCGTGGGGATGGTGGTAGTGCGGCGGGAAGGCTGCATTCTGACCGCAGCCGAATACGGCTATGGGAAGCGTACCAGGATCAGCGATTACCCGCTGCAGCGCAGGGGAGGTAAGGGAGTCATAACAATGAAGAGCTGTGATCGGAACGGCGACGTGCTGACACTGCAGGAGGTGGTTGAAAGCGACGAGTTGATGCTGATCACCAGAAATGGCCTGATAATCCGCCAGGCGGCCAAGGAGATCTCTATCATTGGGCGCAACACCCAGGGGGTGAGATTAATGAACATGGGCAAGGGGGATATGGTGGTGGACGTCGCCCGCGTGGTTGAAAAGGAGCAATCTGAGGATATCAGCGGGGTCCCCGCGCCTGCCGAATCTGACACGGCCCCGGACGCCGCTGATTCTTTTGGCGGAAAAAAGAAAAATGGCGCATCAAAAGACGCTCGAGGTGTAAAGACAGCACCTAAATCCAGGACAACGGGTAAGACTAAAGCAGCGAGTAGGTCCAAAACGGCCAGCAAGGCCAAAACGGCCAGCAAGGCCAAAACAGCCGGCAGGTCGAAGACAGCGAGCAAGACCAGTACAGCGGTGAAGCCAAACAAAGGCCGTGGGGGCCGCTGACAGGGAATATTCAATATGTTACCCACTAACATCCAGTTGTTGACACTCCTGTGGACTCATTAGATCTGTTCCGCGTAACTTGTTGTTTACCAATCAATTAGAACCTTCGATGTGCTAACGAAGATTGTGGATAATTCCGCAGGAATGGTGGAGAAGTAGGATTTTCGACCACGTGTTGGTCCCAATTGGAGTGTAATTGGAACAGAATATGTGTATTATTGACACGCAGTAATTCCTCGTCGCGTTGCAGAATGACTACACTCGGAGGTGAAACCGGCTACCTGCCATATCCGTAATATGCTCGTAGAGCAATGATAGCCGGGCAATGGAGGAAGTTCCATTCATTTGTTCTCCATTGGCACGAAGTGTGCTGACTGTTATGGATGCCCGGCATGCGGTTGTGCGCACCGGGTCGATGAGGCGCATGAGGCGCCAACGATGCGGGCAAGGAGTCATTCAATGATAAGCACACGCTGGGCGGTTTCCATCCTGCTTGTGATGCTGACCGCTACAAGTGCACCGGCCATGGTGACCATTTCAGCTGGTGATATCACCCTGTGGGGGGGAGATGGGGCAGCGGTGATGCAAGAGAGTCCCCGCCGGATAAAGGGTGATTTTCGTATCGAGAGAGGCGAGGTGCTTCGATGCGACCTTATCGTCGAGGGGGGGATACTGACTGTAGATGGGGAGCTCCACGGGTGGGCGGTTGTGGCCTACGGTGATGTGTTTGTCCGCGGTACGGTTCAGGGGATGGTGGTGGCCCTCTACGGTGATGTGATGGTTCTGGACAGCGGACTGGTCCGGGGCGATGCGGTCAGCATCGAGGGGGATGTGATCGTACAAGGTTCCGGTGCCATAACCGGCAGTGATGTGTCAACGACCCGACGGGGCCTGGAAAGGCAGGGCAGAGATGTGGCCTGGGCGCGCCTGGTGCGGCAGTCCGGAGTGCTGGGCAAGGGAGATGAGCGGGAATACGAGCAGCGGCAGCGGGAGTGGGACTTCGAATGGGACGAGAGGCGGGACTACCGGCGATGGCCCGCCTATATATTCGCCTACACAGGCAGCTTCCCTCTTGGTGGGTTTGTCTATAATCGGATTGACGGGCTGACGCTGCAGGGGGAGATCTTCAACTCCCAGCATGATTGGGAAGATGCGGCGACCAGCTTCTATGGCGGCGCTGGATACGGATTCTGGAGCAAGGAGCTCTACTACCGGTTGGGATTGAATCGTTACTTCTTCCCCGGCACCCCGATAGAGATCGGAATCGGGATGTACCGGCAGTTGGAAACCGAGGATACCTGGTACATCACTCCCAATGAGAACAACCTGAATGCACTGCTGGCCCGTTACGACTGGTACGACTACTACCGGGTGGAAGGTCTGCAGGCTCACCTGGGGTTCGCGCCCCAACGTTGGCTGAAGCTCGGTGTGCGCTATGCTCAGGAGAGAGAGATAGCGGCGGAAAAAAAGTGTAACTGGGCTATTTTCGGCGGCGACCGTCTCTTTCGTAATAATGAGTGGTATGTTACCTACGACCCCGATCCCGCGCTTCGGGCTACTCTGCCGGCGGATGAGGGGGAGGTCCACCGCCTTATTTACTCCCTGCGACTCGATCTGACCTCGGTATGGCGAAAACGGCCCTCGCGGGGAGTGGTTGTGGACGCAACGTTAGAACAGGTGGAGCACCAGGGCATCGACTTCGGGGCATATCGGGGCGACCCGTTCAACTACGAGCGGCTGCTGGTCAGGCTGGCGGCGTACCAACGGCTCAGTCGGATCGACCACCTCGCCCTGCGTGTGATGGTCGGCTCGGCGCACGTAGACGCCCCTGATACCATACCCGTGCAACACCGCTACTACCTGGGGGGCGTTGGCAGCCTGCGGGGCTATGATTTCAAGAGGTTCAGCGGGAACCGTCTCTTCCTCGGAACCCTGGAATACACCCTCGGTGCAGACGGATGGTCACCACTCTTCGACGGTTGGGCGCTGACTTTTTTCTACGACCACGGACTGGCCTGGGATGCCCAGCCCGAGGCAGTTATTGAAGAGGAGCTGACGCCGAAACAGGCAGATGTAATGCGTAGCGTTGGTGCGGCCATCGCTCCATTCGGCTGGGGCGGCTTAAGGCTCGAGGTGGCCTACCCGCTGGATCCAAAAGAAGAAGAAAGAAAGTTCACCTATTACATTCGGTGGTCGTTTGATTTTTAAGGGACAGGATAATGGAGTGGTTCGATGAGTAAAAGTGAACGACAGGCACTGAAAGCCATTGTGGTTACCGTGCTGTTGCTGGCGGCGACTACCCTGCTGTCCGCGCAGAGCCAGCCTCAGATGATTACCAAGTCCTTCACTCCCGATACCGGGCGCCCGCTGAGCGTGAAGATCCGGGGTGATGGAGCGGAGATCATGATCAAAGGTGTAGCTCGAGACGGCGAGGGGCGGGCACGATACCGCTTCGATGAAGAACACTTCACGGCCTCCCTCGAGTGGGAGCCGGAGAAGAACACCTTTCGGGCCATACTCGACATGGACCTCCACAGTTTTGATACCGACGACGAGGAGCACGAGTCGGAACTGAAGGTGCTCCTGCCGCGCCGCCCGGAGGTGGATCTGGATTGTTCGCTCAAGGCGGGCGTTGTGGATCTAGACGGTGGTGGGCTGACATTCAACGAGCTGGAGCTGGCTTTGTGGGCGGGTGAGCTGAAAGCCACATTTCCGACTCCATCGAACAAGGTAATCGGAAGGGTGGAGGTGGACGTCAAACTGGGGGAGATGCATTTGAATGAGCTGGGTAACCTGGCCTGCGAGGAACTGGATGTGAACGGGTTCGCAGGGGAAATGACGCTGGATTTCAGCGGTTCAGTGTCGATGAGGCGGGAGGCGAGGATAGATCTGGAGATCGGCCAGATCACCATTTATGTCCCGAAGGGTATGGCTGTCCAGGCCAGAATCAGCAAGCTGGGTTTCCTCGCAGAGGTTGACATTCCCGGTGGGTGGAGGAAGGAGGGGAGGTACGTATACTCGCCCGGTACCAGCAGGGGTGAGGCCGAACTGAGGCTGGACATACGGGGTGGAATCGGCGCAATAACGATCGTCGAGCGATAGCGCACGCTGCCTCGGCATATGTGGGGAGTCGAGTGTTCCAAAAACTGGGCACACTATTAATCGTAATAACTATCGTACCGGCCGCGGCCAGTGGACAGGAGCCGGAGCCGGCGGTAGTCATCGAGGATGTGTGGCGTCATGAGGGGGAGCTTCGCTTCTCCGTTGAAGCTACCGGTCTGTTCGATGAGGAAGCACAGCGGACTATCAGACAGGGCGGCACCGCTGCTCTCGAATATACGATCGAACTCTACCGTCGTCGGGCAGGTTGGTTCGACACAATTGTCAACACCCCCCTCATTGTTCCCTTCAGGGTTAGCTACGATGCCTTCGAGCGAAAATACCGGCTCCTCGGGGCCGACATCCGCCTGAAAACAGATAACTTCGACGATATTGTGGCCCAGTGCACCAAGCTGGATTCGGTTTCCATGGGTTCGATAGAGGAAATGAAGATGGATATGAATGCCACCTATTACCTGGTGGCCCGCGTGAGTTATCAGCCCTTGACGGTAGATACAATTGATGAATTGCGCGACTGGGTGAGCAAGCCTGGCAGTCGCTCATCCGATCGGGAGAGCGCCGAAAGTAGATCCTCGGGGGTGGGATCAAGGCTCGCCCGTGCGCTGATGAGTGCAGCGGGCTACGGGGAGGAGGAACTCCGGGGGGAGAGCCGCCGCTTTAAACCCTCCGACCTTCCAGAACGCTAACCAGTGCCTGACCCGTCGCTGCCAGCCGTTTATGTCTTCTTTGCCTGGGTCGTTTTCCTGACTTTCATCGTCATCGCTATTGTTGTCTACCGGTGGCGGAATCCGCAGCGGTACAGCAGGTTCCAACTCAAGCTCACCCTTGCCCTCATTCTCTTCCTGCTCGTTCCTACCGCACCGCTCATCTTTGTAGCGGGCACAGCAGTCGATCAGGTCCGGGCATTCTTTGTTGCCCTTCCGGTTGACGAGGCGCTGGAGAGCGGTCTCGATGTGGTGCGGCTGGCGCTCGCCAGTGAGGAGGCCCGGCTTCAGGCGTGGGCACAAGAGGTAACGGAGGAGGCACCGGTCACCGGTGGCCGGCTCGCCCGACCCGATTTCACGATGCGCTTCGCGCGTGGTGAGGAGGGCGGGTGGGAGATGGGTGAGTTTGAACCCGGGCCGTCGGTCAGAGGGCCGCGTGCGGATTCTCTCAGGGCCGATCCTCCCGACCCACGTGTCGAGAGGGTGTATGTTCTCGAGGATGTAGAATTTACCTGGGATGAACGCACGTTTTTCAACTACCGCGACCGTGGCGTCTATATGGCTCTGGTCAAGATCCCCGGCAGTGAAGCTATCGCGGCAGCAGGGGTCTGGATAGATTCCCAGATCGTGGAGGCCCGGTACACCCTGGGTGATGGACTGAACAGTTTTCGCAGGATCACCATGCTGGGAGGCAGGCGCACGCAGGAAGTGTTATGGATCGTGGCCAGCCTCTGGATGGTTGTTCTGACCATGGTTGCCTTCTTTGCGGCGCGTGTATTGGCAAGGGGGGTAAGCGAACCGGTAGTGGGGCTGGCGAAGGGAATGGCGGCGGTCGCCAACGGGGATCTGAGTGCCCGTGTGGACATCGGTGCCCGTGATGAGATGCGGGTCCTTGTCGATTCGTTCAACACCATGACCGACCAACTCAAGGAGGCGCGCGAGCGCATTGTTACGGTGGAGAAGCAGGCTGCCTGGAGAGACGTGGCGCGGGGGATTGCGCACGAGATAAAAAATCCGCTTACCCCGATTCAGATAGGTCTTCACCGTGTGCGCACCCGCCTCGAATCTAATGGGACCTTGCAGACCGATCCTGCGCTGCGGGACTCCCTTCAGACGATGAGCGAAGAGGTGGAGGCACTGCGGCGGATGGCCGCCTCCTTCAGTGAGTTTGCCCAGCTTCCTCAGCCTAAAATGAAAGAGGCGGACCTGGAAGCAGTCGTCCGGGGTGCGGTGGCACTCTTTCGGGAGGGGGTACAGAAGACCAGGATTGTCGTTAGAGTGAAGGGGCAGGTTCCACCTCTCTTTATGGACGCCGATCTGGTCAAGCGTGCCCTGATCAATCTTGTGAAGAATGCGGTGGAGTCGGTTGAGGCGGCGGGGAGCGGGGGAGTTGAGGTTGTGCTCGAGCGGCATGGCAGGGAACTGGACCTGGAGGTCCGGGACGGCGGACTGGGATTTGAGCAGGGTAATGCCGCAAGGCTGTTCAACCCCGACTACTCCACTAAATCGAGGGGGACCGGTCTCGGGCTGTCGATGGTGGCCAGGATAGTGGCGGACCACTCGTGGGAAATAGAGGCCGAAAGTGAGGGGCCCGGCAAGGGAGCCGTATTGCGCATACGCATTCTCCTCGATGAGGAGAACCGATCCATTGGCCTGGAGGGCATGTAATGAACGGCCGGGTGTTGATCATTGATGACGAAGATGGCGTCCGCCGGAGCCTGCGGGGACTTCTGGAGGATGAGGGTTACCGCGTCGAAGAGGCACCTTCGGGTGAAGAAGGGCTTCAGATTGCCGATGAGGTATCCCCCGATCTGATCATGCTCGACGTTGTGCTGGGTGGCATTGATGGGTTGGAAGTGCTGGCTCGGCTGGTCGAGCAGGGATATCGGTATCCGGTCATCATGATGTCGGGGCATGCAACTCTTGAGAACGCGGTCAAGGCGACACGCCTGGGTGCCACGAACTTTCTGGAGAAACCGCTGGCGGCGGAAAAGGTGCTGGCCGAGGTGTCTACGGCCGTGGAGCTGGCCCGGTTGCGCCGCGAGAACGAAAGCCTGAGGGCTGAAATCGACCATAGCCACACGATGATAGGAGAGTCCGCTGCCATGCAGCGGCTGCGGGAGCGGATCCGCAAGGTGGCTCCGACACGGGCGACGGTTCTCATCCTGGGGGAGAGCGGCACCGGAAAGGAACTTGTCGCGCGTGCGGTGCATGCGCACAGCGAGCGTGCAGATCAACCTTTCGTCCAGGTGAACTGTGCGGCCATCCCCCGGGACCTGATCGAATCTGAGCTCTTCGGGCATGAGAAGGGGGCGTTTACCGGCGCTATCTCCATGCACCGCGGCCGTTTCGAACAGGCGGATGGTGGGAGCATCTTCCTCGATGAGGTGGCGGATACGAGCCTCGAGGTTCAGGCCCGGTTGCTGCGTGTGCTCCAGGAGGGAGAAGTCCAGCGCGTGGGAAGTGAGAAAGTATTCCATGTAGACGTCCGGGTCATCGCCGCCTCCAACCAGAACCTGGGGGAGCTGATAGAAGAGGGGCGGTTCCGCGAAGACCTGTATTATCGGCTGAATGTGCTTCCCCTCCAGGTACCACCCCTGCGTGATCGCCGGGAGGACATTGCCGCCCTCGCCAGGGAATTCGTCTCACACTTCGCCCGTGTCAACAACCGTCACCCGATCGATCTGACCGACGGCGGTATTGAGGCGTTGCTGGATAGCCAGTGGCCGGGTAATGTGCGTGAACTCCGCAACGCCGTGGAGCGACTCATGATCCTTCATGAGGGCAACACGGTTGGGGCACCTGAGGTCGAGGAGATACTCCCGGGATCGGGCGGACAGGCCACCCCGCCCATGGAGGAGCCTGAGGGAGAGAGCTTGCGCGACAGAGTGGAAGCCTTCGAGGCTCAACTACTGGCACGGGAGCTGGAGAAAACTGGTGGAGTGGTCTCACATGTTGCCGAGCGCCTCAACACGGACCGGGCTAATCTGTATAGGAAGTTGAAGCGGTACGGATTGAAATGACCTCCATAGAACGCGCTCCCTGCGCGCCCCTGCTCGAGGAGTGGCGGGAAGCGGTCGCCGGAACTTCCATCTTCCAGACCGTATCGGATCGCATACGCCGGGGCGAAAACATCGAACTTCCCACGCTTCCCGGGTCCCTGCCAATCGTGCTGCTGGCTGTGGTAGTGAGGGAACTACCGGGGATGGGGCTGCTGGCAGTGCTGCCCGAGCCCGAAGAAGCCGAGGCGGCCGCCCTCGATTTTGCTGCCCTGTTGGGGGAGGGGACGGTACGGTTGTTGCCGCCTTGGCCTTTTGCTGCTTATGAAGAGCTGAGTCCTTCACCATTACTCTCTTTCGAACGCTGCGACGCACTCGTCCACCTGTGTCGGCTTGCTGCTGGCACGGGGAATATCGCCGGTGATGCGCGGGATGAGATTGGGGGGGTGGTAGTGACATCGGCCCCCGCGCTGACGCAGTGGTCAGCCGACAGGCGGGAGCTGCTGGCGAGCGAGCTCGAGCTTGTCAGAGGTGGGGAGCGGAGCTTCGAGGAACTGGTCGAGAGACTGATCGAGCTGGGTTATGAGCGAACCGGGATGGTAGAGGGGCCGGCGGAGTTCGCCGTTCGTGGTGGATTAATTGATATCTCACCGCCCAGCCGCGGCCAAGGCATCCGGGTCGAGTTCTGGGGTGATCGGATCGAGTCGCTGCGGGAGTTCAAGCTGAGAGATCAGAGAGCGGTCGGAGTGCTCGGGGGGGTGAGTGTGCCTGCGGTGCGGGAAGTGCCGATGCATGAGGAAGCGATGGTGCGCGCGCTGGAGCGGGCCGGCACCGACCTGGCCGGTGGGATACTGCCCGACACCCCTCTGGAGAGAGCGCTGGAAAGGGAGCAGTTCTGGGAGGGCCTGCAGTGGTACCTTCCCCTGTTTGTAAGGACTCCCTCTACGGTGGCCGACCTGCTCCCTGATGGGTCTATAGTGGTCATGTGGGAACCGGAACGGGTAGAGGAGACTCTGCTGGAGCTGCACCGGCAGGCCGCCGAAGACTATGCAGGCCTCGAGCAGCCCGGCGGCTGGCTTCCTCCCGAAAGGATCCTTACTCCGGCCGACATCCTGGATCGCCTTCGAGATTCCTTTCCTGGTGTGAACCTGCCTCTGGTGGCCGCACCCGGAGCCGAAGCGGTGCGCACCGATGCGGGCCGGGCCCCGGCGGTCTCGGGTGAATTCAACAGGCTCCGGGAAGAAATTGAACGCCTGCACCGGAAGGGGCTGACACCGACGATCCTGGTGGAGGAGGAGGGACAGCGCCGGCGGCTTGCGGATCTGCTGGGGGAAGAGGTTGAAGAGGGTCCCCGGCTATTGCTGGGGCAGCTGAGCGAGGGATTCGTATGGCCGGAGGCGAGGCTTGCGGTCTGGCCCGACCACGAGATCTTCAGGAGACCCCGACGGAGCCGTCGCCCGCGCACTGTCGGCGGCCGCTTCATCCGATCGTACCGCTCTCTGAATGTTGGTGATCTTGTCGTCCATGTCGATCACGGGATCGGTCGCTATGAAGGACTTCGGGGTCTTGAGGTGGACGGAGTTCATACCGAACTGCTGGAGCTGGTCTATGCAGGGGGAGACAGGTTATTGGTTCCCATCGACCAGATGGCCCGGGTACAGCGATATATCGGGGCCAAGGCTGATGCAACACCTCCGCTGAACACCCTGGGTGGTAAGGTCTGGGAGCGGGCCGTGGAGAGGGCCCGGACAGACCTGTTTGAAATGGCCGAGGAGCTCGCCAGGTTGTACGCCGCCCGTAAGACGTTGAGGGGGACCGCCTACCCTCCGGACGATCTCCTGATGGAGGAGCTGGAAGCCTCTTTTCCCTATGGGGAAACGCAGGACCAGGTGCGTGCTGTGGAAGAGGTGAAGAGGGATCTGGAATCGTCGAAGAACATGGACCGCCTTATATGCGGGGATGTGGGCTACGGTAAAACCGAAGTGGCCATCCGGGCCGGGCTGAAAGTGATCGAAGGGGGAGGACAGGTAGCCGTGCTCGTACCTACCACGGTTCTCGCCCAGCAGCACCTGGAGACCTTTCGCCAGCGGCTGGACGGGTTCCCGGTGCGCATTGAGATGCTGAGCCGCTTCCGGACCCGCTCCCAGCAGCGTCGGACGCTGGAGGACCTGGCCTCGGGGCAGGTGGACCTGGTGATCGGTACGCACCGGTTGCTTAGCAGGGATGTTTCCTTCTCCCGACTGGGCCTCGTGGTGGTGGACGAGGAACATCGCTTCGGCGTCAGGGCCAAGGAAAAGTTGAAATCGATTCGCACACAAGTGGACGTGCTCAGCCTCACAGCGACCCCCATCCCGAGAACACTACACATGTCGCTGCTCGGCATACGGGACATATCGATCATCACCACGCCGCCGGAGGACCGCCTGCCCATCCATACCGAGGTGGTTAGATTCGACGAGGGGCGTATTGAAGGGGCGATCAGGCGGGAGATGGACCGGGGCGGCCAGATCTTTTTCGTGCACAACCGGGTGCAGTCGATTGATGCCGCCGTGGGCCTCGTCGGGCGGCTGGTTCCCGAGGCCCGCATCGGGCTCGCTCACGGCCAGATGAACGAGCGGAAGCTGGAGAGGGCGATGCTCGAGTTCGCTTCGGGTGGAACGGACGTACTCGTTTCGACGATGATTGTAGAATCGGGGCTCGATCTGCCCAACGCGAATACGCTGCTGGTCAACCGTGCGGACCGTTTGGGTCTGGCCCAACTCTACCAGCTCAGGGGGCGGGTGGGGCGCTCGAGCCAGAAGGCCTACGCCTATTTCCTTGTGCCGCCCGGACATCGTCTAAATAGGGACGCAAGGCGGCGGCTGCAGGCGGTGCAGGAACACTCCGAATTGGGGGCCGGGCTAAACCTTGCCATGCGCGACCTGGAAATCAGGGGGGCCGGGAACCTGCTCGGTGCCCAACAGCACGGGTATATAGCAGCCGTGGGCTACGATCTCTTCCAGGAGATGCTCGAAGAAGCTGTTGCTGAAATACATGGCACGCCGGCAGCGATCTGGTCACCGCCCCGCCTGGAACTGCCGGGTGAGGCATTTCTGCCGGAGGCATATGTCTCGGCGGCGGGCCTGAGACTGGAATTCTACCGACGCGCGGTGGAAGCCCGTTCGATCGAAGAAGTCGGAGGCCTGTATGCAGAGCTGCGGGACAGGTTCGGGCCGCTACCTCCCGAAGCGGGTGCCCTGCTCGACGCTTCTATCATGCGGATTATGGGTGCGGAACTTGGTCTCGACTCGCTGGTTGTACAGAAGAATATGTTGATAGGGAGGCTTCCTGCCGATCGCATACTCGATCGGCCTTCCTGGGAAGCATTTCTAGAGCGGCTGGGCTCGGCGGCACAGTTTACCGGCCACGCGCC
>JAUVWC010000027.1 GCA_030604325.1 Candidatus Zixiibacteriota bacterium
CGAATACGTTTAATTGTGTGGTAAGTGTAATGGCTTGATTTAGGTCGAAGCTGTAACGTCCGGACCAGCGGAAAGTACGTCCGGGAACGCGCTCGAGTCCCTCTATGTCGATGCCACGGCCGCGCAGCAGCTCAACGTGTTCCTGGGGAAAGTCCTCACCCACCACGGCTACCATGCGAACCGAGGATAGCAGCGAGGCAGCCACCGAAAAGTATGTAGCCGATCCACCCAGTGCCTCCTCGACCTTTCCGAATGGCGTTTCCACCGTATCCAGGGCGACACTGCCTACGACGAGGAGGCTCATAGATCAATTCCTCAACCTTCGAAGTTGACCTCGGATGAATCGCCGACGTTCAGGGAGATGGAGCGACCATGCACAACGGCGTTGTCTCCCAACAGGCTTCCGTCCAGGATCGCACCCTCGACACGCACCTTTCGTCCTAATATCGAGTTACGAACCACGCTACCCCGCACCTGGGCTCCCCTCCCCAGTGAGACATAGGGACCGATGACAGAATCCTGCAGCACAACCTCTTCACCAATGTGCACCGGCGGGATGACGATCGCCTCTCCCCCAGTGCGCACAGACCCACCATCCACCTTTTCCAGCAGGGCACGGTTGGTCGCCAGAACCGTTTCGGGCAATCCGCAGTCGTACCAGGCCTCAAGGGGGAAGATCCTGAACACCGCTGCCTTCTCCAACATGAGGGAGAGTGCGTCGGTCAGCTGGTACTCACCCCAGGTACGGATGTCCTCAGTCACGAGCTGTTTGAGGCAATCGAGCAACAGATCAGTGTCGGTTATGTGGTATAGGCCGGCGATAGCCAGGTAGCTCAGCGGCTGCTCCGGCTTCTCTATGAGCTTGATGACCTTCTCCCCCTCCACCACGACCACGCCGAACCGGGAAGGATCCTCCACCTCCATCACGCCCAGAGTGTTCCCCCCTTTTTCCAGAACGCTCTTTACATCCGCTTCGAATATCGTATCGCCCAGCACGATGAAGACCGGCTTGCCGGCGATCGCCTCCTCTGCCTGGAGCACTGCATGCCCGAGTCCCAGTGTCTCCTCCTGGACCACCCACTCCATCGGCAGCTTATAGGACTCTTGGGCCCAGGCCTCGATCTCTTCGCCCATGTAGCTGGTAATGAAGCAGAACTCCTCCACCCCGGCCTCTACGAGGATATCCATGATGTGGCCGAGAATCGGCTTGCCGGCCACATCGATCAGAGCCTTGGGGACAGTGTAGGTAAGCGGCCGGAGCCGCGTACCGACTCCAGCAACCGGAATGAGGGCCTTCACTTGGCAGCCTCCGCGAGCTTTGATTTCAGGTAGTCGATTTTTTTCACCGGCGTAGGGTCCACCTTCCAGGCAGTGGCAAGATAGACACTGGTGTAGTCCCCCAGCGCGATCAGGCTCAACATACGTACCAGCAGTTCCTCACCGCGAGTGGAGAGACGGCGCACAGCGGCGCCGGCCTTCTCCAGCAGCTCGGCCGTGATGTCAATCCTGACACTCAACCGGTCCCCCTGCCCGGAATCCTCCATCAGGATAACCCGCGTGGCAGGGTAGATCTCACCCTGCATCTCCCAGCCTACGATTTCGTTGTGGTTCATCTCCGGCAGCGCATGACCCGAGGCCACCCGCTTCCCGTTTTCACCAATCTGTCCGCGCCAGCGCATCGCCACCGGTCCCAATGGGTAGTGGGGTGCATAGATCACCGGCCACGCGGTACCCAGCCAGAGCGCCAGCTCCTTAGCGGGATTCTCGATCACCTCGACCTGCCGCCCGTACTCCCCACGGAGCTCGTCCAACACGGCGGCAGCAGCCTCCATCTCCCGCAGGGTTGCATCTGCGCCCGGTGCCATCTCCCCCTCGGCGCCTACTCCGGAAAGGAGCTTAAACAGAACAACCAGGCAGGAGGGAAGAGCTGCCCGCGGAGGGTAACCGGTTGGCAGGCGAAGCAGGGGCACGCCTGCTTCCTCAGCCTCCGTACCAAGCGTTCCCCCGGTCGTGATAGCTGCTCGTTCCAGCTGCCTCTCCCCCGCTTCGTGCCAGGCGCTCAGGGTCTCTTCGGTATTCCCCGAATAGGAACAGGCAATGAATAGTGTCTCCTTATCTGCCCAGGCCGGCAGGGCGTAGTCCCGGATCACGCTCAGCGAGACAGGCCACCTCCTGCTGAAATAGATGGCGGCGATATCACCGGCGATCGCCGAGCCGCCCATGCCAGCCAGGATAACCCGCCGGACTGCTCGCCAGTGCGACGGAGGCGAAAACGAATCAACTGTGTCCGCCGCTTCCCGCCACTGCCGGGCGGACCCCTCGACCAATCCCAGCATATCAGAAGGATCTTGCTCGGCCAGCGCGTCTGTCGAATCAAGCAGGTGCCGAGGATCTTCACGCATTATTATTCTCCTCATCGATCGTCTGCAGCACGGGTGGGAACTCGGCAGCGCCCTCACCCACATCGGTCACCAGTTCACCCAACTTGCCCTCGGTATAGCGACGAGCCACAGCAGTCACGCCCTCCACCGTATCCTGGTTCAACGCTTCATCAGCGCAAGCCTTGGCCTCGGCATGGGTACACGAGCGGATCACTTTCTTGATTTCGGGCAGTAGCCCAGGACTCATGCTCAATTCATCCAGCCCCATGCCTATCAGGATCATGGTCGCCAGCGGATTGGCCGACATCTCACCGCACATTCCCACCCACCGCCCGTGTCGGTGCCCCGCGTCGATGACCATTTTCACCTGTCTCAGAATGGCGGGGTGAAGTTCCTGGTATAGGTAGGCGACCCGTGCGTTGCCGCGGTCTACGGCGAGGGAATACTGTATCAGGTCGTTGGTACCTATGGAGAGGAAGTCCGCCTCGGTAGCCAGGATATCGGTCATGGCACATGCGGCGGGAATCTCCATCATGATGCCCACCGGCATTTCCTCATCGAACGGTAATCCATCCCGCCGCAGGCCCTCCCGGGCCTTGTTCAGCACCTCTTTGGCCTGCCTCAGTTCCTCCAGGCCGCTGATCATGGGAAAGATCAGTTTGACCGGCCCGTGCGCCGACGCCCTCAAGACGGCCCGCAGCTGCTGCAGGAATACTTCCTGATGGGCCAAGCTGACACGTATGGCCCGCCACCCAAGGAAGGGATTGCGCTCCATCGGGGTTGCCGGCACTACACCAACCTTATCTCCGCCCAGGTCGAAGGTGCGAATTATGACCGAGTCGGGCGCTACCTGTTCCACGATACCTGTGTAGTCGGCGTACTGCTCCTCCTCACCGGGCAGATCTTCACGGCCCAGGTAGAGGTACTCGGTTCTCAATAGGCCGATACCGCGCGCCCCGTGGCTCAGGGCCGATTCCACTTCCTCGGGTAGCTCGATGTTCGCTGAAAGCTCTACCTCCCGACCATCCAACGTTACGGCCGGAAGATTCTTCAGTTTCAGCAGTTCACGTTCCAGCTCGGCGAAGATAGCTTTCTGGGCTTCGAAAAACTTTATGAGGTGCTCGTCAGGATTGACAGCAACCTGCCCCGAGGTGCCGTCGACAGCAATCAGCGAACCGGACCGAATCCGCTCGGTGATCCGGGACACCCCAGCTACGGCGGGGACACCAAGGCTGCGGGCCATGATCGCCGAGTGGCTCGTGCGCCCGCCCGCCTCGGTCACGAAGGCCAGCACCTTCCCCGGCTCGAGATGGGCCGTCTCCGAGGGGGTCAGCTCTTCTGCTACAACCACCACCGGTCGACGCAGCTCCCGCAGCAGCCCCCGCCCTCCGGGGGCCAGCTGCATCAGGACACGGCGCCGCACGTCATCGATATCCAATGCACGCTGGGCCAGATATTCGTCGGCGGCTTCCGAGAGTGTATCCATCATCTTTCTCATTATTTCATTAAAAACCGCATCGGCGTTCCGCTGGGTTTCGCGGATCCCCTTTATGGTATCCTCCACCACCATGACGTCCTGGAGGATCATCAGATGTACGCCGAAGATTCGGGCGCCCTCCTCTCCCATCGAGTGGATGATTTTCTCCTGGAGGTCGGTTACCTCACCGTGCGCCCTTTCCAGAGCGTTTTCGAAACGCCGCACCTCGGCCTCGACCTCGTCCGGTTCGAGACTGCGCTCCTCGACGAGTATTTCGCCCCTGTGCAACAGATAAGCTTCCCCCACGGCGAACCCGGGGGAAGCGGCTATACCGCTTAACATACGCTCCATGAAGATTCACTCCGGATGAGGGTTCGCCTAGTACACCGCTCCGCAATCTAGTCGGCTTCGAAGTCAGAACTTATGAGCGCGGCAAGAGCATCCAGGCAGTCTTCAGCATCTTCGCCATCGGCTTCAATTGTAATTCGCGAGCCCTGTTCCGCCGCAAGCATCATAATCCCCATAATGCTCTTGCCGCTAACTCGAATATCCTCCCGTTCCACGTATACGTCACACATGTATCTGGCGGCGGTCTGCACGAAAAGTGCCGCCGGACGTGCGTGAAGCCCTAGTGTATTGTCTATGGTGATGGTTCGCCTGATCACCGTACTCTCTTCCTCAGATCAGCAGGCCGTTACGACCTTCGCTCAGGTCAGCAGGCAATAGACACCGACCAGCATGATCAGAATGAGTAGTGACAACGTCCGCTGTCGGTGCCGACGGAGCAGCCACCAACCCGCGGCGGCGGCCGCTGCCATCAGAATCGTTCCCTCGAGCAGACCGGGCGTCAAAGGATGCATAATCGTCAGAGGTGCCAGCATCCCCAGCGCCACCGCTCCCAGCCGCTTCACCCACAGGATTGCCCGCGCTCCCGGTTCCCCACCTATGGCCGGCAGCACACCCGGTCCTAATTCGTACCCCATCCGCATCCCCTCGGCTCGGACCAGCACGTGAGGTACGTTATAGAGAAGGAGCAGCGTCAGAGCTCCGTACAGCGGCGAAATCAGGTATGCCATCAGGCCGACCACGGCGGTGAAGGGTCGCAGGCCTGCCCAGAAAAACCTATCTCCCAAGCTGCCCAGAACGCTGCCGCAGACCTGCTTGAAGCGGGCCAGTTCGGCCTCCCCCATCGCTCCGGGAGATGAAGCCGCCCTGTCTTCCTCGGCTTTAATCAGGGCGCCCACGGCGAAAGTCGCCAGGTAGGGGTGGGCACAAAAGAACTCGAGATGACGCCGGAACGCCTCGTTTCGTTCCTGAGGATCGTCGTAGATATCGTTCAGGGCGGGCAGCAGTGCAGCGGCTAATCCCAGGTTTTGAAAACCGTCATAACTGTAACCGGCCTGGAAGGCGAAACTCGCCATGAAAGCTGCAAATCTGCTCGACCGACGGGCACGCCCCGCCATCAGAGGACCACCACCGTAATTATGCCAACCATCACCCCTCCGGCCAGCCAGGGAAGGAACTCCTTACCGCTGAACAACTTGAGGGTAACTCCCAGGCCCGCACCGAGCATCCCCGCCAGCAGCGCGTAGGGGGGAATTTGCCCCTCGAGCCCAAGCGCCTTCAGACCCCACAGCAGCAGCAGTGCAACAGCCGCGGTCAATGCAGCCTCCACCACCCCCCTGATTGCGGAGTGACCGATACCGACGAGAATATACCATCGCACCCTGCCGGGTCGGTTCCGTTCTACCGAGGCGATGACGCGGGGCAAGAACCTGCTCTGGATTTCCCGCTGGACGCGAATAATGTGACCACCCACCCATGCCAGCGGCACGGCCGTCAGTAGGACAGCGAGCCCGGCCAACCCCAGATCAGCATGGCCGGACTGCAATACCATGAGCGCCCCGCCGGCGGCGCCGGCGGCCGCCGGTCCGTAATCAGAGTAAGTAGCCGCACCCACCGGCAGCTCGGACAGCCACAGCATCTGGAGGAGTGCACCAAGGTAAGCGCCCTCGAGCGGAGATCCCAGCCCGGCACCCAGGAGAGTGCATATCACCAGTGGCTGGTGGAACATACCCTGGAAGAACGCTGCCGTATCGACCGCCGCCACGGCTCCGGCGGCAGCGACGACAATCCACGCGCTCACGCACCGCCTCCGGGGCGCAGATCCACGACGACGACCCCCTCCGGGATCACAAACCGGAACCGCTCGTCAGGCAGTTCACCCACCTCCACATCTTCCAGAACGTAGAGGTGGTTATTACCCGCACCGTCGGTGTATGCGGCACGGACCGCCAGCATGCGCCCGGTATCGACCCAGATATCCACCGTCCGTGGATCGGCATCCTCCCCGCGCAGCAGGCGGATCACGACCAGGCGCCTCGTGCCCTCCTGCTCCTCCCTGACCCACTCCACGCTGACATTCTCGGTATAGGCGGCGAAGATCTGCTCCTGCGTGGTGATGTCGTGGGAGGAATCCACCCCGTAGAGCACTACCTGGTTCTGCTGCGAGTCGTAGTCCCACAGTGTGGTACCGTCCGAGACCATGGTCCGGCCGTCGAACTCGATACGGAACCGTCTCCGGCCCACAAGGTAAATATGCCCCCTGGTCACCTGTGTCTCCCCCGCCAGGATCCACTCGAACGTATGGGTAAACCGTGCGGACAGGCCCGGCATGTCCTGCCAGCTGGAACGGAGTCTGGACATGATATCCGCCAGCTCCCGCACGTGGGACTGCTGCGCACGGACAGAATCCGGGCATATGAGCAGGGATACGCAGAGTAACAGCTGTGCTAGGACTCTTTTCATGATTACCGCCCACCCCAGGCCAGGTCATCGAGATCTTCTTCCCTCATCAGCACTTCCCGCGCCTTGGTCCCATCCGGCGGGCCTACCACACCCAGCATCTCGAGTTGATCCATCATGCGGGCCGCACGCGTGTAGCCGACCCCAAGCCGGCGCTGGATCAGGCTGATGGAACCCTGCTCGTGGGTCACCACGACATTGGCAGCATCCCTCAACATGCTATCCAGCGCCTCGCCCGCCGCACCCATTCCCCCCCGATCGCCGCCGGCGGACGCGAAGATATCCATCTCTTCAATCTCCAACTCCTGTCCCCCCACAAGGTTCACCAGCCGTTCGATTTCCTCGTTCGAGAGGAATGAGCCGTGAATGCGTAGCGGCTCGGGAAAGGAGGGGTTCATGAACAACATATCACCCCGTCCCAGCAATTTCTCCGCGCCGTTCATGTCGAGGATCGTGCGCGAGTCTGTCTTAGAGGGAACCTGGAAGGCGATCCGGGTGGAGAAGTTCGTCTTGATCGGCCCGGTGATCACATCTACGGACGGCCGCTGCGTAGCCAGTATTAGGTGTATCCCCACGGCGCGTGCTTTCTGGGCTAGCCGCTGGATCAGGGTTTCGATCTCGGCCATGGCCGTCATCATCACATCGGCCAGCTCGTCGACGATGATGATGATATAGGGCAGAGGATCCGGAATATCCTCCTCCCGTTCGCCCGTCCCCTTCCCCTCTGCCTCCTTCCTAAGCTGGCGGACCTTAGCGTTGTACTGCTCCACATCCCGCACCATGGCCGCCGCCAGCCTATCGTACCGCTCTTCCATCTCGAACACAGCCCAGCGGAGCGCATCGATAGCCTTCTTCGGATCGGTCACCACCGGCGTTACCAGATGGGGAATGGCGTTGTATATACCCATCTCGAGCATCTTCGGGTCGACCATGATAAAGCGGCACTGCTCGGGACCCATCCTGTACAGCAGGCTGGCAATGATCCCGTTGATGCAGACACTCTTGCCGGAGCCGGTAGTACCCGCCAGCAGCAGATGAGGCATCCCGGCCAGGTCGGCCACGAACGGCTCGCCGCTTATTGTCTTACCGATAGCCAGCGGCAACCGATACTGGCCACTGCTGAAGGCATCCGATTCCAGCACTTCTCTCAGGTGAACCACCCGGGTCTTCGGATTCGGAATCTCCACTCCCACTGCGGCTTTGCCCGGGATGGGCGCCACAATGCGGATACGCTTGGCCCGCATGGCCAGGGCCAGGTCGTCGGCCAGGTTGACGATCTGGTTGACCTTGACACCGGGTGCGGGCTTGACTTCGAAACGCGTGATCACCGGCCCCGTCCGCCACCCCGTTACCTCAGCCTTTACGCCGAACGAGAGCAGTTTTTCATGAAGCAGCTCGGCTTCCTTACTCACCGTGGCCTCATCCGGTGCCATCTCTTCAGCCGAGGGTCTTGCGAACAGTCCCAGCGGTGGCGGCTCGTACTCGCCCTCCCCCCTTTCCACACCGGCAAACAGATCGGGTTCTCCCGAGACAACCTCCTGTACCGGACGAACCTGTTCTTCAACTTCCGCGGCGACAGCCTCAACTGCGGCCAGGCTTGCCTTCTCCGCTCCAACTACGGATGGTTCCACCGCTGTCGCGGCCTCGCGTTCCCGGACTACGGATGGTTCCACCGCTGTCGCAGTCTCTTGTGGCGGGAGGCCCCCGGGTGCGGCTTTCCTACCCCTGCGTGCTGCGTCGACGGAAAGAAGACGCCGTAAAATCCTGCCGCCTAGAGCCATCACTGCCCGGAAGAGACTTGCCAGCGCACCGGCTAGCTTGACAACAAGAGAGCCGGCCGTTCGACCGGCTCGTGCGATTCCACCTGCAACCTCCCCCGGTCTCCACCCGAAGGCGGCAATCATGAATAGCATGACAAGGCCGATCCAGACGAGCGGAGCGCCTACCCGACCTGTGTAGCTGACCAGGAACCCGGTCAACGATCCGCCCAACTCACCGGCAAGGTCGTAGGAGACCCCGTCGCCGAGCAGGAAGTGCGGGAAGGCCAGGAGAATGGAAAGCAGAAGCTGGATTCCCAGTATTTTTACCGACAGCGTGATCAGTCGACGGTCGACCGAATGGCGGAGCAGCCTCCACCCCCACAGGAAGATGACCATGATCGTCAGCAGGGGGGGAATACGGCCCAGCCCCCACACAATACCATGGGCCAGCCCTGCCCCCAGCCGTCCCATCCAGTTCCGTACATCCACGGCGGTATCGTAGGCCGGAGGATCGGTCGGGCTGTATGACACCAGACTGAGTAGAAGATCCCGGGCGACAAGAAGAACGATGATGCCGAGTACTTCCTGCCGACGCTGTGTCGATCGTTTCGATCGACGTCTCCTGCTGACCGTTCTGCTCATCTGTTACCTCCCCGGCTTCCCATTCAATATTCCCATCCGGCAACCGATCCTATCCACTCCGCAGTCTCCCGATGATGCTGAGTACACCGTTCCGTAATTACGGAGCGGTGCACTAAGTTAATCCGAACGGA
>JAUVWC010000334.1 GCA_030604325.1 Candidatus Zixiibacteriota bacterium
TCCCCTTCACCGAGCCGAGCGCTGAATTGGATATCGGCTGCATAATCTGCGGGGGGAAGGGATGCAGGCTGTGCAAAGGCACAGGCTGGCTCGAAATCCTGGGAGCGGGCATGGTCAACCCTGCCCTCTACGGGTTTGTAGGCTACGATGCGGACAGGGTAACCGGATACGCATTCGGCCTGGGCGTGGAGCGGACAGCTATGCTCCGGCACGGTATCGACGATATCAGACTCTACTACGAGAACGACAGCCGATTTCTGGAGCAGTGTTGAAATGCGCGTCCCGTTGAGCTGGCTGCGTGAATTCGTCCCTTACGAGGGAAGCGCTGAGGAACTGGCTGACAGGCTGACAACCACCGGCCTCGAGGTGGAATCGATCATCCGTCCCGGTCAGTCGCTGCAGGGAATAACGGTCGGCGAGGTAGTGGAAGTAAAGGCCCACCCCAACGCCGAACGCCTCTCGCTCTGTTCGGTTACCACCGGGGGGGAGGCCATCTCCGTAGTGTGCGGCGCACCTAATGTGGCTGCCGGCCAGAAAGTGCCCTTCGCCGCCGTGGGTGCCGTCATGCCGGGTGGGGTGAAGATCAAAAAGGTGAAGATCCGCGGGGAGGTCTCACTGGGGATGATATGCTCTGAAGCGGAGCTGGAAATGGGGGATGATGCTGCGGGGATCATGGTCCTACCCGATGATGCCCCTGTTGGTGAGTCGTTCGCCGCCTACAAGGGGCTCGATGATGAGATTCTGGATGTGGAGGTTACGCCGAACCGACCGGACGCCCTCTGTGTCTACGGGATCGCACGAGAGATGGCGGCGCTCTACAACCTGCCTCTGGCGGCATACGAGACCTCTGTCGCTGAGTCCGGTGCTCCGGCGACCGAACAGATCTCGATTGAGGTCGAAGACGCGGAGGGATGCCCCCGCTACTCGGCACGCCTGATCCGTGGTGTCCGGGTAGGCCCCAGTCCAGCGTGGCTCGCCGGTAGGCTACAGGCGGTAGGGCTGCGGCCGATCAACGTGATAGTCGATGTCACCAACTATGTCATGATGGAGATAGGTCAACCGCAACACGCCTTCGATCTGCAGCGGGTTAAGGATGGTGCGATCGTTGTCCGCCGCGCCGGGCAGGGGGAGGCGCTGCGTACGCTCGATGACGAGTTACGCACCTTTACACCTGAGGTCCTGTTGATCACCGATGGGGAGAGTCCGCTGGCCGTGGCGGGTGTGATAGGGTGCATCGATTCCCAGATCAGCGAAGAGACGACCGACATCCTGCTGGAGAGTGCCCATTTCAATCCTGTGCGGGTGAGTATTGGAGGCGGCCTTCTTGGATTGATGACGGAGAGCCGCAAGAGGTTCGAGCGGGGAACCGATCCTACTCTGCCCGGTCGGGCTGCCGACCGCGCCGCTTCACTCATGGCGGAGCTGGCCGGCGGGAAAGTGGCCCCCGGGATAGTGGAATTTATTGCCCCCGGGGTCAACGAGGTGCGGACCATTTCGACGCAAAAGGCGTGGATAGATGGTCTGCTGGGGGTGGATATCCCGGATAAGCAGGCCTGCGGGATACTCGAGCGACTAGGCTTCGAAGTGGCCGACGGCGCCCGCGCCGGTACGTGGGAGGTGGGCATTCCCCCATGGCGCCCCGATGTGATCGAACAGGCCCACGTGGCAGAGGAGCTGGCCAGAGTATACGGCTACGATGAACTGGGAAGCGATGCCACGCTTTCGGGGGCAGCTCCGGAGGGGCCTACACCGCGCCAGCGCTTGCGTGAGAATCTGCGCGACGCACTGGTCAGGCTTGGACTCTACGAGGTAA
>JAUVWC010000088.1 GCA_030604325.1 Candidatus Zixiibacteriota bacterium
ACGCCCACCCGGATGGCCAGGTAAGTGGAACCCCAGACGATGGAGACGATAGCGTACGCCAGGTACACGTGGCCACGCGGGGCTGTGCCGGGGGAGGTAACCATGGTGCGTCTAAGATAGTTGGTGCCCAACTCGGGCCTAGTTATAAACCCACCGGTTTCCGGTTCCAGGCTGGCCGCGTTCGGAGCTTGAAATTCGAAAAGTGATAGGCCTGATACGATGAAAGGCGGCCCAGCAGTGATTGGGCCGCCTCCCCTGGAGATGACCGGTCGATCCCGTCCTATACGATATTACCAGTGCTGACTGGCCATTACCGTTCCCTTACGGCAGGCGCATGATGGCGGACAAGCCGGCGTGATCGGAGGGCCACAGTCCTGAGGTAGTGCGGTCCTCCGGGTCGGCTCCCACCCGCTTGATGCTTGAAACCTGGAATCCGTCGCTAAACAGTATGTAATCTATCCGCCTGTCCAGCTCGGAGGTTGTGTTAAGGAGATGAGACAGCTGGCAGCAGGTGTGAGCCGTTCCCGTTACGCCTGCCTCCACCCAGGCATCCTCAAATCCCGCTGTGAGCAGGTTGCTGTAGGTTAGGGTTGTACTGCCTGTACTGCCGTCGGCATCAGAGTTGAAGTCGCCGACCAGGATTATCGGCAGCTGGACCGTACTTAGATTATAGATCAGCTCGGTCGCCTGTACTATCTGGACCAGGGCCTGCCAGGATTCAGGATTATATGGGGTAGGACCAGCCGTTTCCAGATGTGTGGACACAAAATGGAACTCCTGGTCATCAATCTCGACATCAGCCGAAACCCACCCCATCTGGAGGGTGATCGTAGCGCCGGGGAAAGGTATCTCCAGATTTGTCTCGTAAAGCCCATCATCGGTATTGCCGATCTCTACATCATCCCGCGCGAGCAGTACTTCATGGTCTACAAGGCGTATGTCGTCCAGCTGCTGGGTAATAGGATCGACAAGCATCGGCATTTCTATGTCGAATCCCTTCGAGATGACCACGGGGCTGTATGACGCACCGCGTTCCTCGAGTTCATCAAGGAGAATGTCGAGGAAGTTCAGCTCTTCGTCGGTAGCTTGAACAGGGTTGCCAAAGAGGAAATCGCCCGGGCTTTGCATGTAGACGGTCGATACCTCCTGCAGGCCGACCAGGTGGGGATTTTCTCTTACTATCTCGTCGGCCAGCGCTTCAGCCCGTTCCTCAAAATCGGTGCTCTGAGCCTCGGCCCATGCCTGCGCTACCCGAACAGGAATCATTTCAGGATTCGTTTCCTCGAGGATGACATTGAGGTCCGCACCGACGTAGATGTTCCATGTCATCACCCGTATCTCGGTTGCTTCCTTCTTTTTATCACAGCCCGCGGCAACGCCAATCAGCATCGCAACCGCGGCTCCGTAGAGGATCAACCGTTTCATATGGAGCCTCCTCTGTGTTAGAGAATCAAAGGTTCAGATTCTCCTCTGGCCGGTCGCCTGGTTATCAGTCCCCGGCCGGTGAATCCGGTTTCAAAGGCTCTTTCTATCAAACTCCATGCCAGTATAGAGAATAGACGTGTAAAACGGGGAGGGGAAGGCGCAAACGCAGAATGGAAACAATTATTGGTCAATGAAGTGATGGAGGCGGGACCTGGTGCAAGGAAGCGGCACAGAACATCTGTGACACGAAGAGCACACCACCTGTGACCCGAGTGCAACTCTCCGGTTGCATTTCTGCTGGTTGACGGTGACAGTTCGATAGGCTAGACTCTGCCCGCTTCCCAAAGGAGGCGGTATGAGTTCGGTCCCACGTATCGCCGTGGTCGACGACGACACGGTCCTGCTGGATATCCTGCACAAGACACTCACCGGACGCGGTTTCGACGTAGCAGTTTTCCCTGATGGCCTATCATTCCTCGGCGCGCTGGATGCAGGCGAGACGCCCGACGTGGCGGTGCTGGATATCCGTCTTCCCGGCACCGACGGTGTGGAGCTTCTGAAGCGTCTGCGTGAGGATGTCCCCGCCTGCCGTGTGGTGATGATGACAGCCTATAAAAGCATGGACAGCATGCTCGACTCGATCCGCCATGGCGCCGTGGAATATCTCATGAAGCCTCTCACAGCCGGCGAAGTGGCCGACGCGGTTGAACAGAGTCTGAGGAAGCGTCGTCAGGGCGATAGCGTATCGGAGAGCATGCCGCTATTTGAGGCCAGGGCTGAGAAGGATGCTTCCGGTCTGGCCCGGGTAATGGGTCCAAGTAGGGCAGTGGCCGAAATTGAGGCGTTCGTCGGCAAGGCCGGACATGCCGATGTGCCGGTGTTGATCACGGGGGAGACGGGGACCGGCAAGGAGGTTGTGGCGCGTGCGATCCACGATGCCAGCAGCCGGAGAGCACGGCGGATGATTGTTCTCAACTGTGGCGCTATTCCCGAAACCCTCATCGAGTCCGAGCTCTTCGGGTACATGCGCGGTGCCTTTACCGGAGCGAACGAAGATAAGATAGGTCTTATAGAGGCCGCCGATGGATCGACACTTTTCCTCGATGAAGTGGGGGAATTACCCCTGACAAACCAGGTAAAAATGCTCAGGGTGGTCCAGGATGGGGAAATCCGTCGCGTTGGCGGCCGGATAGCATCGCTGGTGGATGTCCGCGTGATCGCCGCCACCAACTCCAGCCTGGAGGATGCCGTAGCCGCCGGCAGTTTCCGGCGCGACTTATTTTACCGGCTGAGCGTGTTGAGATTGCGGCTTCCTACTCTGCGGGAGAGGAAAGAGGATATCCCTCACCTGCTGGAGCGTTTCATCCATCAGTACGGGCCGCGGGAGGCAGGGGAAACGCCGGCCTTCAGCAAGAGAGCCCTGCGTGCACTGATGCGCTATCCCTGGCCGGGCAATGTGAGGGAGCTGGAGAATGGAGGTCGCCCGCGTAGTCACCCTGGCAGAGGGCAGCTCCGTGGAGCTGAAAGACCTATCTGCGGAAATCAGAGCAGTGCAGCAGATCCGTGGTACAGGCAGCCTGAAGGCCGCTATGGACATGAAGGAACGACAATTAATTCTCGCCTCCCTCGAGTTGACGAAGTGGAACAAGACCGAGACGGCAAAGATGCTGGGGATGTCCCGCCAGAACCTGTATCAGAAACTCAACTACCACGGAATACCACACAATCCTCCGACGTCAGGCAGCGGTGATGTCAAATCTGATTGACACCATTATTTCCCAGCCGGCAAGGGCCCACTGCAATACGCGAATTCTGTAAACTCCACTTCACACTATTGTTGGTCGTTGCTGTGATTTATTGAACGGCTCCTCCAAGGTACAATCTGTTGTCCCGCAATAGGTTTCACCCTCCCCCCGTTCTCTATCCGGAACTGGCACAATGTTTGATCTGAAGACCAGCCACAGTCACGGGGCCCTCCGATCCACCTAGCGGGAGCACGCAGTATGAACGGACTGAAGCTGCCTAACCTCAACATTGCCATCGTCACCGGCCGGCTCACGCGGGACCCCGAACTGCGCTACACGCAGAGCGGAGTACCAGCGCTGAATGCGAGATTGGCCAGCAACAGTTTCTACAAGGCTGCCGACGGGGAGTGGAAGCGGGAGGCTACCTATGTCGGGTTCGTTGCCTGGCAGGCACTGGCCGAGCGGTGCTACGAAAACCTGCATAAGGGAAGTGCAGTCATGGTTACCGGGCGGCTGAATTCGAGTGAATGGGAGACCGACGAAGGTGAGAAACGGTCACAGATCGAGATCCGGGCCGACCGGGTGCAATTCCTCGATCGGAAACCGACCGAGGGATTCGACGACGAGCAGGAATCTGAAAGTGAGGCGGAGGCAACACCGGAGGGGGTGGAAGGTTGATCAAGCTGCCGACCCAGGCAGGCGATGTGCCGATTCCGCAGTTGCTGGGAGATGTCTTGAGCGATGCGCGGGTTCAGGACTGCCTGTGGGTCGGTCTGATGGAATGGGATTTACGGATTCAGGACGTCGCGCTCCGGCCCCGGTTTACTGCAGAGGGGGGAACCCATCCGAGTGGGTGGGTGCTGTGTGTGGGCTTGGGGCCGGGTGTGCGGCTGGAAGTTATCGCGGGCCGTACGGGTGCGCCGGTTCACGAGGTGCGACTTATCGTCGCTCCGGCAGCGGCACCCAAGCTTATCCAGCGGACAATGGCATTGGCGTCCGGCCAACGTGTAGGGATGGGAGTCCGCTGAGACATCTACCCGTTGGCCCTGGGTGGTGTCTGCATAAAGGGGGGCTGTAGACGCCGGGTAGGGCCGAGTGTAGGGGACCTTCGGGTCCCCTTCACTTTTCTCAGATAATATCTTCGCTTGATTCGATAAGGCGCAGTGCGCCCCAGGCGAGGATTGCCCAGATAAGCGTTCCCAGGTAAATCATGCCTATCTCATTGAGCCCGGCCTCGTACCGTAAGGCGATCCCGGCGGGAACGAGGGACAGGATGAATAGCAGCAGGTAACCGCCGATCTGCTTTTGTATCTTCACTCTCCGGAACCTCCGTGTATTACTGGTACAGCCTTAATGCTTATCTTTCCTTATCAAGCGGGGGCATCATAATTTTAGCGTGACTGTGAGTCAAACCAAAAGGGTGCCGAGGCACTACGAAACATATTATGATTAACGTGTGAACAGACAGGACCGTTGTGACAAATCCTCCCGTCAAGATCACCCTCGAATATGATGGCTCCGCCTACCATGGGTGGCAGCGTCAGCCTAATCGACGGACAGTACAGGGCGAACTGGAGGAAGCTCTTTCCCTTATCTGCCGCGAGCCCATCTCGGTGGCCGGACAGGGAAGAACCGATCGCGGGGTCCATGCCGAGGGACAGGTGGCTCACGCCTTTATCGGTGCCGAAGATGTGGATCTGCCGGATCTGATGAAGCGCCTCAATGGGCTGCTGGGATCAACATGCCAGGTACGCGAACTGGTGCTGGAAGAGGAGGGTTTTCACGCCCGCTACAGTGCCATATCCCGGCACTACCGCTACCAGATCACGCGGGAGTCTTCTCCTCTGAGACGGAGAACCCACTGGTATGTTAAGGACAGGCTCGATATCGAGAAAATCAGGGAGGCGTGCACCCTCTGCCATGGAGAACACGATTTCGGTGTCTTCTGCAGCCATAGCAAGGACCAACCGCACACACGTTGCACAGTGACCGCCTTTACATTGGACGAGAAAGGGGCGATCGTTACCTTTCGTATCGCCGCCAACCGTTTCCTGCATAATATGGTGAGACGGTTGATAGGGGAGATGGTTCTGATCGGCCGCGGCCGCCACAGCGTGGAGTTGTTCAGGTCACGTCTGGACAGCCCCGGTCCGGCCGAGGCCGGCCTCACCGCTCCCCCCCATGGGCTGTTCCTGGAGCGGGTCGTCTATCCAATGGCGAATACCGCCTCAGAGAACTCATGACGCACTAGTTGGTTAGCAGTATTTTATAAAGTAATAGATGAGGTGTCTGGCTTGACTTTCAATGGAGGAGCCGCATGAAGTTTTTCCTCGATACGGCCAATGTGGCCCAGATCCGCGAAGCCAACGACCTGGGGATACTTGATGGGGTGACGACTAATCCCTCACTGGTGGCCAAGGAGGGGAGAGAGCACCACGATCTGTTGAAGGAGATATGCGGGATTGTGGACGGACCGGTCTCAGCAGAGGTGCTGTCGCTAGAGAAGGAAGGGATGGTGGAGGAAGCGCGCATGCTCGCCTCGATACACCCCAACATTGTCGTGAAGCTGCCGATAATTCCGGAGGGATTGAAGGCCTGTAAGGTGCTGGTTGCCGAAGGGATAAGGATCAACATGACGTTGATCTTCAACCCTGCTCAGGCACTGATGTGCGCCAAAGCAGGCGCTACCTATGTCAGCCCTTTCCTCGGGCGGTTGGACGACATCCAGCACGACGGCATGGAACTGGTAGCCCAGCTGGTGACGATCATGCGCAATTACAGCTTCGAGACCCAGATCATTGCGGCCAGTATCCGCAACCCCCTGCATGTTGTGCGCGCGGCGATGCTCGGGGCGCATGTCATAACCATCCCGCACAAGGTTATGATGCAGATCTTCAAGCACCCGCTTACCGACATTGGAATAGAGCGATTCCTTGCCGACGCCCGCAAAGCCCAGGAGACACTCGAGGCCGGCACCTCTACCTGAGAGGCAATTAATGCGAGCATATGGAAATGAGGGAACATGAGCTCCGGTTGGTGGTGAAGATAGTATGAATAGACGCA
>JAUVWC010000150.1 GCA_030604325.1 Candidatus Zixiibacteriota bacterium
CGCTACTGGAGAACGTGCGCAGCTTCGTCCTCTCGGCCGACAACAAGAAGGTCCTCATCCGCAGCGGCAACGACTGGTCGATCGCCGGAGCCACGGGGAAGATAAGCCCCGGATCAGGGAGTATCACCGCCGACCAGATCCAGGTGCGCGTGAACCCCCGCGAGGAGTGGGAGCAGATCTTCAATGAGGCGTGGCGTATCAACCGCGACTACTTCTACGACCCCAACATGCACGGCGCCGACTGGCCCGCGATGCGCGAGAAGTATCGGGTCTTCCTGCCCGACTGCGTTACACGCGCCCACCTCAATACAGTGATCCGGTGGATGTGCTCCGAAATCTCGGTGGGGCACCATCGTGTCGGAGGCGGTGACAGCCCGAGCCGGCCGGAAACAGTTGCCGGCGGGCTTCTGGGCGCCGATTACGAGGTCCACCGGGGACGGTACCGGTTTACGAAGGTCTACGGCGGTCTGAACTGGAACCGGACACTGCGCTCGCCACTCACCGAGCCGGGGGTCGACGTCAAGGTCGGCGAGTACCTGCTGGCCGTACGGGGAGTGGATCTGCGTCAGCCGGAGAATCTGTACAGCCGGTTCGAGAACACCGCCGGCAAGAGTATCGAGATCACTGTTGGTCCCAACCCCAACGGCAGGGATTCCCGGACGGTGAAGGTGGTCCCGATTACCAGTGAATACGCCCTTCGCAACCGCGACTGGGTGGAGGAAAACCTGAAGAAAGTGGATGAGGCCACCGGTGGCCGCGTGGCCTACGTCTATGTGCCCAACACCAGCACGCTAGGTCACACCTACTTCAAGCGCTACTTCTTCCCCCAGACGCACAAGGACGCCATTATCGTCGATGAGCGTTTCAACGGGGGCGGTTCGGTGGCCGACTACTACATCGATCTGCTGCTCCGTCCCGAAATTTGCTACTGGGCGATGCGCTACGGTGCCGACCTCAAAACGCCCCTCTCATCGATCCAGGGCCCCAAGGTGATGATCATCGACGAGACCGCCGGTTCCGGCGGCGACCTGCTCCCCTGGATGTGGCGTAAGCTCGGCATGGGCAAGCTGATCGGCAGGCGCACCTGGGGAGGCCTCGTGGGTACGCTCGGCTTCCCCGTGCTGCTGGACGGCGGTTCTGTCTCCGCACCAAACCTGGCCATCTGGACGGAGGAGGGCTTTGTCGTGGAGAATGTGGGAGTGCCGCCCGACATCGAGGTCGAGCAGATGCCAGCCGATGTGATCGCCGGCCGCGACCCGCAGCTGGAGAGGGCCATTGAGGAGATCCTCCGGGAGCTTGAGGCCAACCCGCCCACGCGGCCGACGAGACCGCCGTATCCCATACGCATTTGGAAGCGTTGACGAATCGGCATATCAGCGGCCCCGGCCCGTAACGGGCCGGGGTTGCTGCCGCCGTTCGTGTTCCTCACGCGAACTCTCCACTTAGTTTTCAGCTCATGACGAAGGAAGCCAGACTCATCGATCCGCCGGTAGGCGGGACCCTGTTCCGGATGACGGTCCCCATGATCTTCGGGATCCTGGCCATGGTCGCCTTCCACCTGACCGATACCTTCTTCGTCGCCCAGCTCGGCACCAACGCGCTGGCGGCGATGAGCTTCACCTTTCCGGTTGTTTTCGTAATCCACAGTATCTCAATGGGGCTCGGGGTGGGGGTGTCAGCCGTTGTTTCCCGTGTAATCGGAAGCGGTGACCACGATCAGGTGAGGAGGCTGACTACCGACAGCCTGGTTCTCGCCATGCTGGTGGTGGGCTTCTTCGTGGCCACCGGTCTGCTGACCATAGATCCGCTCTTCAGATTGCTGGGTGCCACTGATGAGATAGTCCCCCTGATCAAGAGCTATATGAAAATATGGTATACAGGCGTGTTATTCGTCGTAATTCCGATGGTGGGGAACAGCGCCATCAGGGCGACGGGGGATACTAAAACACCAAGCCTCATCATGGTTGCTGCAGTGACCGTGAACGTGATACTGGATCCACTGCTTATCTTCGGGATCGGTCCCTTCCCCAGGATGGAGCTGGCGGGCGCCGCCCTGGCGACGGTCTTCGCTCGTGCGACCGCCCTGTTAGTATCACTCTGGGTCCTCGGCAGGCGGGAGCGGATGCTGACGCTCGTCCTTCTGCCGATCCGCAACCTGATCAGGTCCTGGCGAAGCGTTCTCTACATCGGCCTTCCGACGGCCGGAACGAACATGATCGTTCCTGTCGCCTTAGGCATCATCACCCGTATGGTTGCCGAGTATGGGCCTCAGCCGGTGGCGGCTCTGGGGGTGGCCACACGCATCGATCCATTTGCGCTGGCCGTGATCTTTGCTCTTTCCGCCTCGCTTGGGCCCTTTGTGGGCCAGAACCTCGGTGCCGGCCGGTACGATCGGATCAAGCTGGCCGTCTGGTACAGTCATCGGTTCGCCGTCGGCTGGGGATTGCTGATGCTGGCTGTCCTGGCACTCTCGGCCCGGCCCATCGCTTCGCTGTTCAGCGATACGCCGGCAGTAGTGGACACTACGGTGCATTATCTGCGGCTCGTACCGATCGGTTACGGGCTCCAGGGGGTGCTGTTGCTCTCCAATATGACGCTGAATATCCTGAAGAAACCCTTACACGCTGCGTCGCTGAATCTGACACAGATGTTTGTTCTCTATATCCCGTTGGCGTTTATCGGCTCCAGACTCATGGGCGTTCCGGGTATCTTCGGCGCGGCAGCGGTGGCCAATATCGTCGCCGGCACCGTAGCTTTCTTCTGGCTGCGGCGGGTTCTGGCCCGTGAAGGGTAGCAGGTGACGATGCTGCGTGCGGAAAACACGCTGGTAAGCGAAGAGAGAGAAAGCATGAGGGTCGAAAAATCATGACCGGACGACATCATATTCATGCGTTGAGGACGCTGTTGTTACTCCTCGTCGCAGGCTGCGCTCATATGCCTGCCGGGAGGACAACAGAGGCAGGCGGTGTGGCGGAACTGAGACGTGTGTTCGAAAAGGGACTCGACGTCGCCGCCCGTTACAGCATTACTGCCATCACATCCCGTCGTTTCTCGCACGATGAGTTGTGGGCCGTGCTCGATGGTCCGGTCGGTTCACCTGCGCTCCGGGTGGAGGAGGTGGGACTGTCCATTCAGGGGCGTCCCATACGCACGGTCACCTTCGGCCACGGGCCGACGTGCGTCCTCCTCTGGTCGCAGATGCACGGGGATGAGTCGACGGCGACCATGGCGCTGGTGGACATCATCAACTACTTAGCCGGCCGTGACCGCGATCCATTCAGGCAGAGGCTGCGCCAGCGGCTGACGGTGGTGATGATCCCCATGCTTAATCCGGATGGGGCACAGCTCTTCCAGCGGCGCAATGCCATCGGAGTGGACGTTAACCGCGATGCCCGAAGGCTGGCCACACCGGAGGCCCGCGCCCTCAAGCTGGTCCGGGACCGGGTCCAGCCGGAATTCGGTTTCAACCTCCACGACCAGAGCCCCCACACCCTTGCCGGTAGAGGCGGGCAGCGTGTGGCCATAGCTTTGCTGGCTCCCGCCGCCGACGAGGAGAGGAGCTACGGTCCCACCAGATCGCGTGCGCGTCAGGTTGCGGCCACTATTGCCGCAGCCCTCCAGACCGAGCTGCCGGGGCGTATCGCCAAGTACGGAGACGCGTTCAACCCGCGGGCCTTCGGCGACCTGATGCAGCAGTGGGGAACGAGCACGGTGCTTATCGAAACGGGCGTGCTCGACGACGACCACGATAAGCAGCGGCTGCGGGCGATCAACGTCGCCGCCCTGCTGACCGCCCTCGATGCGATTGCCGGTTCAACTTACCGGACAGCCGATATCAGTATCTACGAAAGCCTGCCTCCCAACAGGGGATTCACCTACGATCTGTTGATCCGGGGCGGCATGCTTGTATTCGGAGGAGCTGAACCGATGCGCGTTGATCTGGCATTCGCCTATTCCGACGCAGTTGCAGACACGGGCATGGCGCTTCGTGAGGTTGGGGATCTGGAGGAGGCCGTGGCGCTCGAGGTCGTTGATGCCACCGGTCTTTACCTGCACCCCGAACCCCCCATGATCACTTCAGACGTCGGTGGAGACTGGCTCCTGATCGGTGCTCCGGCCTTCCTGACCCTGCGGCGGGGGAGTGACCGGGGAAGTGAACTGGTGCGGGTAATCGGCGGGCCATCCCTTCCGTAGAAGGAGCGAGTCCGTTATGGAGAGCGTTACCATCGGCAGGAGCGACATTAAAGTTCTCCCCATGGGCGTAGGTACGATGGCGTGGGGTCTGAGCAGGCTGTGGGGCTACGGTGACAGTCTCGACCTGGATGATGTCGCGCCGGCATTCAGGGCCAGTATCGAGGCCGGGCTGACGCTATTTGATACAGCCGAGGTATACGGCTGGGGTCGATCCGAACAGATACTCGGCCAGCTGGTAAGGGCTGAACAGACCCCGGTCGTTGTCGCCACGAAGTATGCGCCCACACCCACCCGCTTCTCACCGAAGACACTCGGCAAGGCACTTGATCGAAGCCTTCGGAGACTGGGGCTAGAACGGGTGGATCTCTACCAGATCCATTGGCCGTACGGTTGGGTAAAG
>JAUVWC010000282.1 GCA_030604325.1 Candidatus Zixiibacteriota bacterium
GGCCGTGCCGGCGACACGCCTCGGAGAGCTCCTCCATGATGTCGCGCTTGAACGGGGTTGACATGATGTCGAAATCTGTGTGCTCGGAATCGAACAGGCAGAAGCCGTCGTGATGCTTGGAGGTAATGACGATGTACTTCATGCCCGCACGCTTAGCCATCCGTACCCAGGCATCGGCGTCGAAGCGGACCGGGTTGAACTGGTCTACGAAACGGTCGTACTGCTCGAGTGGTATCTCGGCGGTAGTGCGGATCCACTCGGCATGTCCGGTCTCCTCCCCCCACTGCCCGGCCGGGATGGCATAGAGACCCCAGTGGATGAACAGGCCGAAACGCGCCTCGCGCCACCACGCCATCCGTTCATCGCGGTCGGTCTGCGCTGCGGATCCCAAGTCAGACCTCGATTCGGAGTTCGATTCGGAGCTCGATTCGGAGTTCGATTCAGATCTCGAGGCGTATCCACCGCCGGTAGTGCCGGTGGTGGTCAGAACAACCAGGAGAGCCAGAACCAGGACGGTGAGCCTGTTTGTGCACGTCATCGCTTTCATCCTTCTGCTTATCCTGTGCTCGATGTGCTGTATACCCCTACCGATCTCATCATAGCCGGGATCGGGGTATATTCAAGTTCACATCGAATACTCTTCTCAAATGCCAGCAACGATGGCGTCTCATAGAGGATGAAAAATTCAATTTTAGGCCTGTGCATAACATATCCATCAAGAGCGGGTAAACACCGTCGATCGGGTCATCCAGTACGCCGGTATACCTTTCTGGAAGCACGACTGCAGCGGGCAGGGGCCCTCAGCCCTCCTGCTAGACACCTCGGGATACCCTAAGAATGCCGAGAGCCGATCCGTCGTAATCCGTTAAAAATACCTGGTGCCGGGATCGGGAATCGAACCCGCATGTAGCATAGCTACGGGGGACTTTAAGTCTTCGGGGGCACTTCCCACAGAAACCCAGTATCCATGCCGATCCAGCGCCGGTAGTACGTTTTCGAACACTCGCCTATTATCATCTATTTGGTTTATTTAGATCTATTGTGATCTATTTGGGGCGCAAACCGGGGCGCAGATTCCGGTCGTATTTGCTTCACTATCAGCCTTACAATCAGCAGCAAACGTCCTTCAGTTGCCATAGACCTAGTGTGTACAAGGTTGGATGGAGTTTTGGCGAGGGACAGCTCCTCAAGATCCTACTGGATACTGCAACCCGCCTTCTCGAGCTCTTCCTTGAACTTCCTCGTCAGGTCACAGTGCAGTTGCCAGTGATCGCGGGAAACACACCAGGGCCGCACCAGAATATTCACTGACGAGCCGGTCAGCTCGCCAACAGCAATTACCGGTTCAGGTTCATCCAGCACACGCTCATCCTCATCGAGGATCTTCTGCAATGTTGTGATAGCCAGGCCTATGTCATCGTCGTAGTGGATTCCAACAGCAAGGTCCACTCGACGCGTTTCATTCACCGAGTAATTGCGTATGGTTGCTCCGTAGATATTCGAGTTGGGTATCACAATGTGCACGTTGTCGCCGGTATTCAGCTTCGTGGAGAAGATACCGATTTCGGCTACAGAACCGGCAACTCCTCCAACCTCCACCAAGTCACCGAGCTTGATGGGGCGGAAAACCATGAGCATGACCCCGGAAGCGAAGTTGGAGAGTGTACCCTGCAGCGCGAGCCCTATGGCAAGGCCGGCTGCACCCAGTACCACGGCTAATGAAGCAGTCTCAATCCCTACTATTCCGAGAACCGCGATAATTACGAACGCCAGCGCGGCATAGTAAGCCAGACTCGCCAGGAATGGGACGAGTGTCTCGTCAATCCGCGAGCGCTCCAGAGCCCTGCGCATCGCACGTCGAACCCAGCCAGCCCCAATCCGCCCCAGGATGAGAGCTACTATCGCGCCTATCAATTTCAGTCCCCAGGTGGAGATCAACCCGAGAATCATATCCAACAGGTCAGCCGTATTAACTCCTGTTTCCATTCAGCTCCTCCTCTATCAGTAATCAGGTATCCTTCTGGTCCTTTCCAGGATAGCTATTCCTGCGGGCTTCCGGGAGAACCTATCCTGCCAGACACTGCGCCCGGTACGAGAACGACCCGGCGCCGGGCCAGCTGTATAACATCGTCGATAACTGCCGCGAAACGAAGAACCTCTACCGCACACGACCGGATGTCGTGGCCAGATTGACCGACCTGCTGGAGAAGTATAAGCGAGAGGGCCGCAGCGCCCCCGTCAGGTAGTAGAAGGAATCAACAAGTAGCAGAGTCAGCCGGCAGAAGAAATCAATAACAAGCAAAAGGGGCGGGAGTAATCCCGCCCCTTCAACCGCTCCCACTCCGCTCACCGCGTATCTACATCGCCTACTTTGTACTTGGATCACTCACTGTGTATTTACATCTCGACCAGTCCGGCCAGCTTGAGGATCTCGATGTAGTTGATGATGGCCTGCAGGTCGGATGGCCTCCTGTACTGGGTATCGACCATCTTCTTGATGTCCAGCACGCTGTTCCTGCCGTTTATAAGGAGCTGTACTTCATTGGTGCTGGCGATCTCTCTCCGAGAGTAGGGGTACTTCGCCCTCTCTTCCTCCGGTACCTGGGTGATGAACTGGCTGTAGCCGCCGTAGCCGTTCTCCCTCACCCGGGAAGTCGGCCGGGGAACCATCCGGGAGGCCCTTCTTTCCAGATCGGTCGGTCGTATCCTCACCGGCTGGGTGCCAAGCCGGGTGGCCGCA
>JAUVWC010000173.1 GCA_030604325.1 Candidatus Zixiibacteriota bacterium
CACCAGCATGAGCAGCGCGCAATCGAGGATAAACAGGAACAGCAACAGTGTGTACAGCAAGGTCAAGTCACCCCGCTATGGAGAGCGTCGGCCGGCATTCCTACACGGAACGAACGATCGAAGCGAAAGCACCGGCATCCAGGCTGGCCCCACCCACCAGGGCACCCTCGATGTCCGGCTGTGCCATCAACTCCGACGCGTTCTCCGGCTTGACGCTCCCTCCGTACTGGATTCTCATCTTGTCCGCCAGATCGAGGCCGAAGTACTGCGTCAGCTTCGCCCTGATGAAGGCGTGTACCTCCTGGGCCTGTTCCGGCGTTGCGGTCCGGCCGGTACCTATGGCCCACACCGGCTCGTAGGCCACGACCAGGTCTTCGGCCTGAGAAATCTCGACCCCCTCGAGGCATCCGTGGAGCTGCCCCGCCACGATCGATTCCGTCTCCCCCGCCTCGCGTTCGGCAAGGGTCTCACCCACACAAAGAATGGGGATCAGACCTGCGCCCAGGGCGGCTTTGACCTTCTCTAAGATCTGCGAATCTGTCTCACTAAAGTAGTGCCGACGCTCGGAGTGACCAAGAATAACGTGGCTCACCCTCAAGGGCAACAGCATCGAGGCGGAAATTTCTCCGGTGTAGGCACCCTGCTGCTCATGATGCATGTTCTGGGCTCCCAGGTAGAGGCCGCTTCCTTTAAGTACTTCCCCCACGGGAGCCAGGGCGGTGAATGGCGGGCAGAGGACCACATCGACACTGCGCACGTCCGCCACCAGCGGTATAAGGGCCATGGCCAGATTGACCGCCTCATCCTCCGTTTTGTGCATTTTCCAGTTGCCCGCCACTATGTACCTGCGCATAAGAATGCCCCCTGCCTTAGTACACCGTTCCGCAATTACGCTGGCATTCGAGCGCCGATGTATTGTGCCTTGCTGGCCGGACGCCTCGGCGCTCTCGATACATCACCATAATTACGGAGCGGTGCACTTTGTTACGACCTATTGCTCAACACCACCACACCCGGCAGCTCTTTGCCTTCGAGAAACTCCAGGCTCGCACCACCACCAGTAGAAACATGACTCATGCGATCGGACAGGCCGGCGGCGGCCACCGCGGCGGCGGAGTCACCCCCGCCAATGATGCTGATCGCCCCGTCATCGGTGGCACCGGCGATCATGTGCGCCAGCTCGACGGTAGCAGTATCAAAGGGGGGCACCTCAAACACCCCGAGCGGGCCATTCCAGACGATGGTCTTCGCACCGGCAATCATCGGCCGCCACTGCTCCAGCGTACCACCGCCGACGTCGAGGCCAACCATATCCGCCGGAATGGCATCGATCAACACTACTTCGTATGGCACGCCCGGCTCAATTTCCCCGGCCACCGCCACGTCCACGGGAAGGTGTATCGTTGCCCCCTCACCGGCTTCGGCCGCGTCGAGCAGATTCCTGGCCATGTCCAGACGCTCCTCGTCCACCAGACTTCCACCCACCGGATATCCCCTGGCGGCCAGGAACGTGTACGCCATCCCGCCGCCGATCAGCAGGCGGTCCACTTTAAATCGAAGCGCTTCGATGACATCGATTTTCCCGCTGATTTTGGCGCCCCCCAGAACAGCCACGAAGGGGCGGGCCGGATCTGCCAGTGCATTGCCGAGGTATTCGAGTTCACGGGCCATCAAGTAGCCGGCAGCGCACTTGTCAAAATGCCTGGTGACCCCCACCGTGGATGCGTGCGCTCGATGGGCCGAGCCAAACGCATCGTTAACATACACATCGCCCAGGCGGGCCAGAGCCTCGGAGAAATCTGGATCGTTGGCCTCTTCGCCGGAATGGAAGCGCAGGTTCTCCAGAAGCAGGATCTCTCCCTTTCCGAGCCGGGTGGCGGCCTCCTCTGGTCCTTCACCGGTACAGGTATCGACGAAGGCTACAGGCAACTCCATAACTTCCTGCAGCCGCCCGGCCACCGGACGAAGACTCAGGTTCGGATCGTGCTTACCCTTGGGCCGTCCAAGGTGGCTCATCAGCACTATACGCCCCCCCCGCTCCAGCAACGTGCGGAGGGTAGGCAGGGTAGCCTCGATCCTGGTGCTGTCGGTCACCGCCCCCGCGGCGAGCGGGACATTGAAGTCCACGCGCACGAGGACCAACTGCCCGCTCACCTCGATGTCGTCTATGGTGAGCTTGTCGAATATCATACGGAAACAGCGCTCGTGAAATCAGCCGGCCAGCCGACTGATGATGTCAACCACCCGGTGGCTGTACCCCCACTCGTTGTCGTACCAGCCGATGGTTTTCACCATGTGACCGGCTATGACCATGGTAGACAAGCTGTCGAAAACGCATGAGTGCGGATTGCTGATAATGTCGCTCGACACGAGCGGCTCATCGGAATACTCGAGGATATCCTTCATCGGACCCTCAGCGGCTTCCCTGAAGGCCGCATTCACACTCTCGGCGGTGACATCTTGTTCGAGATAGGCTATGAGATCGACGACAGAGCCATCGGGGACGGGCACCCGAATGGCCATGCCGTCCAGCTTCCCCGTAAGGTCGGGAATAATCTTACCGACAGCCCTGGCGGCACCTGTGGTGGTCGGTATAATGTTCATTGCCGCAGCCCGGGCCCTTCTCAGGTCCTTGTGCACCAGGTCGAGAATGCACTGGTCATTGGTGTAGGCGTGAATGGTAGTCATCAGGCCGTGTTTCAAACCGAAGGCATCGTGGAGAACCTTGGCCATCGGCGCCACGCAGTTGGTCGTGCATGAGGCGATGGAAACGGTTCGTACATCCTCAGTCAAAACCTCATCATTCACGCCGAGTACGACCATCGCATCCAGATCTCCGCCTTTGGGCGGCACCGTCAGCACGACCTTCCCCGCCCCGGCATCCAGGTGCATCTGAACCTGCTCCGGTGAAGCAAATATCCCGGTGGACTCCACCACGACGTCCACTCCGAGCCCGGCCCAGGGAAGGGCCTTCGGATCCCGTTCCGCCAGAACCTTGAGCTCTCTGCCATTGATGATGAAAGCTCCTTCCCCCACCTCGATCGAACCGGGAAAGCGGCCGTGAACGGAATCGTACTTGAGCAGGTGTGCCAGCGTGGCGGCGTCGGTGATGTCGTTGACGGCTACAAACTCAAAGCCGTCCCGCTCAACACCGGCGCGGAATACCAGTCTACCGATGCGGCCGAATCCATTGATACCGATGCGGATGCTCATGCCTGCTTCTCCTCCTGACGGTTTGACAAGCTTCCATACTGAAACGAGTCTAACCCATTCCAAGTCTGAGATGGCTGCTGACTAGTTCTGTGTTACAATATTAAAGGTTATGTAGCTTTTCCTATGTTCAAAGAGGTGCACTTGTGTAATATGACCCAGCCTCAAGCAGAACTTAGCTTCGCTCTTCGGACAGGTCAAGACTGCCTTTTGTCTGCAATGCATCTGTTATCCGGACCGCCACCGGGCGGCCCGGCAGTGGACGCATCGGCAGCTGACACATCAGCACCGGACGCATCGGCACCTTGTGAGCCGGCATCGGCACTGGACGCATCGGCAGCGGACACATCAGCAGTGGACGCATCGGCACCTGGTGAGCCGGCAGCGGCCGCACAGGTATCGGGAGGCGGCGTACGGGCGGCCACAAGAGATACGATGCCGGCCGGTAGTTGAGGGAGCAGCGCCTGGACGGCCGCCTCCAGTGTGGCTCCGGTTGTGACCACATCATCCACCAGCAGTACACGCCTGCCCTCCACCCTCGCTGCTTGCGGACCCGGTCCGAACGCCTCGTGCAGAGCGACAAGGCGCTGCTGCCTGTTAGACCTCTTTTGTGGCGGGGTGGCACGAACCCGCTTCAATGCTCTTGGACAAAACGAACGGTCCAGATAGCCGGCCACGAGCCGGGCCAGGTAGAGCGCCTGATCAAATCCCCGCTCCCTGCGCCGCGAGGGATGGAGGGGCACTGAGACAACAACCTGCGGGTAACCGTCCAGATTCGCTTCAACCATTGCTTCGTACATGGCAAGGGCAAGCGGCCGAAAGAGATGGGGCATACTTCGGAATTTAGCAGTAGAAATGATCGCGCTGACCGGGAACTCATATTCAA
>JAUVWC010000343.1 GCA_030604325.1 Candidatus Zixiibacteriota bacterium
ATCCAGTTCCGTACATCCACGGCGGTATCGTAGGCCGGAGGATCGGTCGGGCTGTATGACGCCAAGCTGAGTATAAGAACCAGGGCGAAAAGAAGAACGATGATGCCGAGTACTTCCTGCCGACGCTGTGTCGATCGCTTCGATCGGCGTCTCCTGCTAACCGTTCTGCTCATCTGTTACCTCTATCCCTCCTCCTCGTGCCTTGCTGGCCGGACGCCTCGGCGCTCTCGACACATCACCGTAATTACGGAGCGGTGCACTTAGTTGGATGCCTTTCAGGAGATCCTCACCGAATCGGTAGGCCTGGCCATTGCGAAAGCATTCGCTGCCGCCGGGAACCAGCTGCCGGTGGAGGGAACGGTATTCATGAGCGTATCGGATCCGGACAAGCCGGCCGCGCGGGAGATCGCTCGGCATCTGAAGGACATGAGATTCGAGATTGTTGCCACTGAAGGAACGGCGAAACATCTGGAGGAGGAAGGGATACCGGCGCTGCATGTCTACAAGGTGGGAGAAGGACCCCGCCCACACGTGGTTGACATTATTAAAAACGGTGGTATCAATCTTATTATCAATACTCCGGTTGGACGGACATCGCGTGTTGATGACAAGGCGATTCGCACCGAAGCAGTCTCTCACGGCGTGCCGTGTGTGACTACTATGGAAGGGGCGGCTGCCGCCGTTGACGGCATCAGAGCCCTTAGGGATGGGATACTGCAGGTGAAAAGTCTTCAGGAGTACCATAGAACGGGAATTTAATGGGAAGTATCGATCCTGACAGCAGGGTGACTCAACAGAAGATGGCCGATCTATCGGAGGAGGGGGAATATCTCGCGCCACCTCCCGGTGAGGAGGGGGATGCTCTCCGGGACGGCTTGCTGGTGCAGGACCAGGAACCGGAGACATTGGTCCACCAGCGCTCCGAGTACCTCCAGCGCGTCTACCTGTTGATACGCCTGCGCTGGTTCGCCATTGCGGCATTGCTGGTAACGACCTGGCTGGCCAACCTGCTCGGTGGTTACGTGTTCAGTAAGGTTCCGCCGGGTCTGGTGCTGGTGGCGATGGCCATCTACAACGTGGCCTTCGAGATAGACTTCTACTTCTTGGATCGGAAGAAACTGGATATCAGAGGCGTGGGGGCGGTCTACCGGTCGGCCATAGTGCAGATCGACCTCGATCTGGTGGCGCTGACATTACTGGTGCATTACACGGGGGGTATCGACAGCCCCTTCGTTTTCTTCTATATCTTCCACACCATCACCGCCTCCTACCTGTTGAGTCGCACCGAGACCTTTACCCACGCCACGCTGGCACTGGGTCTCTTCGCTACCATGTGTTATGTAGAGTATGCGCATGTAATGATCGAAAGATTGGAGATGGAGATCCTGCCGCATGTGAATCTTTATGCCGTTGGGTTTCTGGTAACCGGGGGGGGATGGAGAACTATGAAAACCTGCCCTACATCGGGGGCTTTCTGATTGCTCTGGCGGCCACTCTCTACGTCTCGGC
>JAUVWC010000159.1 GCA_030604325.1 Candidatus Zixiibacteriota bacterium
CCCAGTTCGGCTACCAGGTGCTCCTGACGCTGCTGAAGTACGTGGTGATTGCCGTGGGGACGATGATCGTGTTCACGATCCTCGTCTATCCCCTCCTGCTGCGCCTCTCGGGCATGTCTCCGGTGCTCTTCTTCAAGCGGTACTACGAAGTGATGCTCTTCGCCTTCTCCACTTCCTCCAGCAACGCCACCCTGCCACTCAACCTGCAGGTATCGGAAGAGGATCTGGGTGTCTCCAAGGAGGTGGCCTCCTTTGTGCTGCCCCTCGGGGCAACGGTCAACATGAACGGTACGGCTATCTACCAGGGGGTGAGCATCATCTTCATCGCCCAGGTGCAGGGCTGGGACCTGGGCATGGCTGACCTGCTGACGGTGATAGTCATGGCCACACTGGCCTCCATCGGTGCAGCGGGTGTGCCGGGCATCGGCATGGTCACGTTGACGCTGGTGCTCACTCAGCTCGGGATCGACTTAACCTGGATCGCGCTTGTGGTCGGTGTGGAGCGGATACTAGACATGACGCGAACGGCCGTGAACGTCACCGGCGACACCGTGTGCGCGATCGTAGTGGCGAAGACGGAGGGAGAGTTGAATATCCCCCCGGAGGAGGTCTACTGAACCTCAACAGGGGGGCTCTATACCCAAATCAGAGCAATAATCGTATAGAGGACCATCCCGAATCCCGCCGCGATGGTGGCGATCGGCATCTGGGTGGTCACGTGGTCCATGTGGTCGGAACCGGTGGCCAGGCTGGAGAGGATCGTCGTATCGCTGATCGGCGAGCACTGGTCTCCGTATACAGCCCCTCCCAGCACAGCCGCGAAACAGAGGGTCATGAACAGCGGGTCGGAGTTCACCGCCCAGGCCAGAGGCATGGCAATGGGGAAGACCACCGCGTAAGTACCCCAGGAAGAGCCGACGGCGAAGGCAGTCACCATGCATACCAGCATGAGGATCGCCGGCAGCAGGAAGGGAACGATGATCTCGGCGGTAGTGCGGATGAGATAGTTGGCGGTGCCCAGCGCCCCGGATACCTTTCCCAGCGTGACCGCCAGGGCAAGGATTATCGCTCCCAGCGTTACGCCTTTCACCCCATCCAGGAATCCTTCGATGACTTCGCCGAGGCGCATTCCCTTCAAGAGCGCCACCAGCATGGCCGAGAGCACGGCCAGCACGAAGGCCTCATTAATGGGGACCCTGCCGAAAATCAGAAGACCGCCAAGGGCGACGCTGATAAGAGTGAGAATGGGGATCATGAAGTCCACGTTGCTGGTGGGGTAGCCCTCGGGAACTTTGAGCTCGGTAAGCTCCTTGCTGGACATGGTGTGGGCCCCGGGCCGATCCAGTTCTCCTGTAGCCCTCACCCGCTCGATGGCCCGTTTCATCTTGCCAAAGACAAACGGGTTGACTTCAAGGGCGAAGGCATATGTGAACAGAACGGCAAAGATGGCATAGAAATTGAACGGGATCGCCTTATAAAAGAATTGTTCCGCTGAGACAGCATCGGCAAAGAAAGGTATGGTACCGGCTACCAGCCCCGCTACGTAGGAGGGCCAGACGTTGAGGGGGATAACGGTAGCGATCGGCGAGGCTGTAGAGTCGATTATGTACGAGAGTTCTTCATGGGAGACCTTTGCTTCATCGCAGACCGGCCGGACGGTCGATCCGGCCAGGATGGTGCTGATGGTGCCTCCCTGGTGGAAGACCGTACCCATGAAACAGCCGAAGAATTTCGCCGTACGGCGCCCCTTGACGACTCTGGACCCCATCCAGCGGGCGAAATGCTGGGCGCCTCCGGTCCGCGTCCACAGGCCGATGAGGCCTCCAAGGCACCACAGGTAGACCAGCAGGATCTGGGCGAACGACTCAGTTCCTACGGCTGGAAGCAGGAACTCGTCAATGATATTGAACTTGCCGCTGATAATTCCTCCGGCGGCGATGCCCAGGAAGAGCGCGGAAACAACCTCCTTGGTCCAGAAGCAGAGGATGAGGGTCAGGGCCGCGGGTACGATCGACCAGATGCCGAAGTCCTCGTGGCCTGGAACCAGGGAAATCCAGTCAGTAGTAGCGCGGATGACGATAAAACAGGCAAGCGCCAGACCGGCAAGGCTCCACCTGAACTCTCGGCTCATATACAGATGATCGAGTTAGAAGTCGGCTGCGGCTCGATCTGCGGATTCGTAGATCTTGAAAACCGAGTCCAGTTTTGCGATGGAGAAGAGACCGCGCGCCTTGTCCTGCAGCCCGGCTACCTTTAGCTCTCCCCCCGCATTGGTAAGGGTGGTGCTGGAAGCCATGATGGTGCCCAGCCCAATACTGTTCAGCCAGTTTACCTTGCTCATGTCGAGAACCACATTGACGATGCCCTCGTCGACAAGCTCCTTGATGGTGTCGTGGATCGTCGTGGTATCCGGTCCCCCCATCAGTTTCCCCTTCATGGAGAGAACCGCTACATCGTTGATCACCTTCTTCGAAATGGCCATTTATGTATCTCCTCCTCATTGGCCGGTCATTGCTCCGGGCCGAGCCGGTCGGCACCGGTCTCAATTTAATGCGCGAGTCTGGTAAGTGCCAGGAAGGCGGTCAAGCCTCCGTGGATAAGTGCATGTCCTCAGAAAACAACCAGGGTCATCGTCTTCTCGACGCCCTCCATTTTCCGCACTTCCTCCTCCACGATCTCCGCGATGCGGGCGTAGTCTTCAGCCTCGACCTCGGCAATAGCATCGTAGGGTCCGGTGATCGTGTAGGCGGACTTTACGTGGTTGGCTTCTCTAAGACGTGCCACTATTTCGCTTACCACGCCGGGTTCGACGTTGACTAGAACGAAAGCTTTTGCTGACATGTCAGATCGCTCATTCTTCTTTCTGATCGGTAGTATTGACGCTCGAAGTCAAGTTGGAACATGCTGTTTGACCGGCCTTTGAGCAAGACAAAGGAGAAAATGGAATGCTTCTCCGAATTAGCAACCACCTGCTCTGTACGCTGCTGTTAGTAACTTTGCTGCCCTCGGGTGCAATTGGCCAGGAGACCGGGAGGGGCTTTTTCCCACCCCAGCAGGCGGGTGGGGGGGGAGGACCCTGCTTCGCCATGGTTCAGCTTTCGCTGCCCGAACTTAACAGCCGTCTTGCCAGTATGGGCCTGGAAGGTCTGCCGCAGTGGGTATCTCTCTTCGGCGGCGACGGGCATTTTCAAGTCGGACATGTAATGATAGGTGGTTTTGCTCTCGGCGGCTCGGTTGAGCGAAGCATCGTATCGGAGGGGATAGTGAGGAGAGCCAGTGTCAATCTCTCCCACAGTGGCCTCAGGCTGGGTTATGTAAAAGCTGTGAGCAGGATGAAGCTGACCTTGGGCGGGTCGATCGGTGGCGGCCACATGGAAACCCGGCTGTGCCGCTTCCCACAGACTGCCCGCTCCTGGGATGACGTGTGGACGTATTATGAAAGCGATTTCAGCGAAGTGGTGGATGCCGGTGATCTGGACACTTCTGCCGAGCTGTCGGGCAACTACTTCTTCGTTGAGCCGTTTTTCAGCCTGCGCTACTGGGTTATCCCTCTTGTTGCCGTGGACCTGGGTGCGTTTTACCGGATGGGAGGAATCGGAGCGGGCAAACTGAAGATGAACGGAGAGAGCATTCCGGAGGCGCCGAAGTTTGATTTCTCCGGGATGGGGGTTAGGGTCGGAATCTTCCTCGGTTTCTGAGCCGAAACGGATCTTTTGCGCTAAAAAAACTATGTGGGTAATGTAGTCTCCTCTACCACTACCTGGTCCTCTTCTCCCTCGGGGGGTGGTCCTGCCGGAGTGGCCCACCTCGGCATATTCAGGATACTCTTGTAAAGTGACATCTGCCCACCAAGGTAGACCATCCTGATCCAAATAGAGGCCAGGATAAAGGCCTGCTGCACCACAGCCATGATGATCAGCTGGCCGGTGGTAGCTCCGTCTCCCAGCCCTATGAGCAGTCCGTATACCAGGGCAATCACGGCAGCGAGAAGAGTGGTCAGATAGAACAGTCCCAGTGTCTTCCTTACATTACGGATGCTGAATCCCAGGGCGCCGAGCAGTGCCGGTAAGAGTCCCAGTTTACCCCATGCCACCGAGGCCACGCGCCCGTAGTCCATCACCATGTGGACGGCAAACGCCAGTACCATGATGATAATGGCTCCGGCCCAGTCGACCAGCACGGGTTTCCATTCCGTGGTCGCGTCGTTGCGGGCGTAGGCGACCAGCCCTCTGTGGGCAGCACCCAGGGTGTTCCACAGCAACCAGTAGATAAGCAGGGCCACCACCAGTATTCCCAGCAGAACGACGAAGTGCCGGCCCGCACGGTCGAAGAAGAAGCGGAAGGTGAAGCGGGCGTCCTCCTCGGCGAACAGTCCCAGG
>JAUVWC010000085.1 GCA_030604325.1 Candidatus Zixiibacteriota bacterium
CTTGCCCTCAGCTCATCCCGCCTGTGGATGACATATACCTTGGAGGCTAACTTGGACAGTAAGAGAGCATCCTCAATGGCTGTATCACCGCCTCCCACGACCGCAACCACCTTCTCCCTGAAGAAGAATCCGTCACAGGTGGCACAGGCGGAAACGCCCTTTCCCCTGAAGCGTTCCTCCGAGGCCAGCCCCAGCCACTTGGCCGAAGCCCCGGTGGCGACGATCACCGCCTCCGCCCTGTACGCACCCTCCTGCGTGACGACGGTGAAGGGGCGGGCTGAAAAATCAACCGACTCGACTGTCTCGTAGCGGCAGTCGGCTCCGAACCGTTCCGCTTGTTGCCGGAAGAGGTTCATCAGGTCCGGGCCCTGTACACCTTCCGGAAAGCCCGGATAATTTTCAACGTCGGTCGTGATCGTGAGCTGTCCGCCAGGTTCGGGGCCTTCGAAGACAACCGGCCCAAGGTTCGCACGAGCTGTGTAGAGAGCAGCGGTCAGGCCGGCGGGCCCTGAGCCGATAATGATGATGTTATGAATATTGCCCTCGGTCATAGGTAGAATCTCCCCGGCCGATCAGTAGTAGAAACGGGTTATCAATCCTTGCAGCGAATCACCAGGACGGGGCAGGGTGTGTTGCGAATGACCCTGTCGGTAGTGCTGCCCACCAGGGCCTGCTCCAATCCAGAGTGGCCGTGGGTAGCCATGACAATCAGATCCACCACCGCTTCGTGGGCGTAGGAGACCAGCTGTTGCCCCGAGCGGCCCTCCCGTACGACGAAGTCATGGTCCAGTTTGTCAGCAAGATCGTCGGGAATAAGCTTGGCCATCTGCTCGCGGGAGATATCGAGGATGGTGTCATTCAGCTCAAAGATGCTGGTGATGCCCACAACGTAATAGGGAGGTGGAACATCCTGCTCGACGCAGTGGAAGAGGATGAGCTTGGCTCCGAAGTGCCCGGCCAGTTCCAGGGCTAGCGGAGCGGCCTGTGAAGCCTCATCGGAGAAGTCGGTCGGCAGCACAATACTCTCCACCCGGCCGGGTGGGGGCATAATTTCGTCTTCATCCGGCCTCAGAATAAGCACCGGACAGGGAGCGTGCTCGAGCACCTTCTCCGCCGTGCTGCCCAGAAACAGCTTCTGCAATCCCTTGTGGCCGTGGGTGGCCATGACGATCAAATCGGCGCCCTGTTCCTGGGCCACAGTTACAATCTCAGTCCACGGCGAGAAACTGGTGCGGGTTTCCCGCGTTACGGTTGGAGCCCGATCTACCGCATAACCCGCGATCTCTTCCATCCGCTTCGCAGCAGATTCGTGCAGGCTCTGTTCCATACCGATATCTGGAAAGCCGAGATCGGGATTGAAAGGGTCAAAGTTATGGACAGTAACTACGTGCAGCATATGCACATCCGCTCCGAATCCCTCCGCCCAGGCGAGGGCGTGGTCCAGCACTCCGTTGCTGTATCCGGAGAAATCTGTCGGGAACAGGATTTTTGAAAAGGTGGCCATGGGGATCCTCCCAGTAGTTGCCAATCGACGTCCGCACCCCGTGCGAAAGCGGGAGGCGGCGCGCCGCCGGTGCCCGTCGTCAAATACGACCTATTAACATAGAAGAGAGATGAGGCCAGCGCCAATGTTTGTACTCTACGTTGGCCCTCGTGATCAGGCCGGGGTATATGTACACTCCCGGGAATGCTCCTTTGGGGTTGATGCGCCGCAAAGGGTGATTTTCCTTGAACGGCACAGACCATCCTCCATCCGATGCCGGTATGAGCCGGCGAGAAAGGACATTCCATGAAGGTTACCATTACCTACTGCGCTGTCTGAGACTTCGAACCACAAGCCGTCAGTTTGGCGGAACATCTGGCCATGACATACAAGCAGCGCCTGGAATCGACAACATTAATTCCCGCCGGTGGTGGGGAATTCGATATCGCCCTTGATGGCGAGCTGGTTTACTCGAAGCTCGAAACAGGCGTATTCCCGGACCACGGCACTATTACCCAGGCTATCGACGAACGCCTTTGAGGTTGAAGTATTCCGCCTCCGGGTGGTGGAACACCAGGGCGGATACAGATGCCTCAGGGTCCATCATATACCCTTCGGTAAGAGCCACCCCCGTAGCCGCCTCTCCATCCAGCAGGTGGAAGAGGAGTTCCTGGTCCTCCAGCCTCGGGCAGGCCGGGTAGCCGAAGGAGACCCGCAGACCCCGGTAGCGGGCTTTGAAAAGCTCATCGCGGCTCATATCGGTGGGGTCGGCAATGCCCCACAACTGCCTGAGCCGCCCGTGCAGCCACTCCGCCAGTGCCTCGGCCGTTTCCAGGGCGAGCGCCTGGAGGACGTGTGACCAGAGGTAGCGGCCCTCATCCTTCCACTCGCCCGCTTTCTCCGACACTCCGTGTCCGGCCGTAACGATGAAGAGGGCTATGCTGTCCAGCTGGCCGCTCTCGCGGGGGCGCACGAAGTCGGAGATGCAGCGGTAGGGAGGAACCTGCTGGCGCCCGAAGGTGAACCGGGCTTCTTCCCGGCGCCCGGCGGGATCGAGGAGAACCAGGTCGTCTCCCTCACCGACGGCACGGAAGAAGCGGTAGACACCCCGGGGTCGGAGTAACTGCTGGGATATCACCCGATCCTGGATCTCGCGGACGGTATTGTGCAGCTCCACTGCTTTCGGATCGCTTGCGGCCAACTTCTCCTCCAACCGGCCCTTCAGCCCCAGGTGCTTACTGTAGAGCATCGTCGGATTGATGTAAGAGAATATGATGTCGAGGTCGAGTTCCTCCGCAGTAAGCAGGTGGGGAATCAGATCGGGGGGCTGAGGGAGAGGGAAGTGGTGGTCGAGCCCCCCTCCCGCAGGAAGCTCCTCTACTACGCCGGCGACCTCTGTTTCCGCTCCCGTGTCCGCCGCCGGAACAGCAGGACCCGCCTCAACCGCTGCCCGGGACCGTCCGGGCTCAGGGCCGGGCTCGGGAGATCCTCCTTCCCTGCGGCGGGGATCCACCAGCCGCTGGGCCAATGCAAGTCCTTCCATCGCATCTCCGGCATATAAGGTGGGGGCCCCGTAAGCCGGTTTTATTTTCGATTCCGTGAAGGTGCGCGTCAGGGCGGCTCCCCCCACCATCAATGGGACCCGGATACCGGCCTTTCGCAGCTCCTCGGCGGTAGCCACCATTTGCTGGGCGCTCTTTACCAGCAGCCCCGACAGCCCGATCAGGTCGGGCTTCTCCCGGCCGGCGACCCGGATCAGCTCGCCGGGCATCACCTTGATACCCAGGTCTACGACCCGGTAACCGTTGTTGCTCAGGATTATCTCAACCAGGTTCTTACCTATGTCGTGTACATCACCCCTGACCGTGGCCAGCAGTATCGTGCCTTTGGAAGCGGCCTGGAGTTGTTCCATGCCGGGTTCGAGGTGGCACACCGCGGCCTTCATTACCTCCGCGCTCTGCAGCACCTCGGCGACGATAAGCTCGTTGGCGTTAAAGAGGCGCCCCACCTGAGCCATACCGGCCATCAGCGGGCCGTTGATTATCTCGAGAGGCTCCATGGTTTTGAGTGCCTCATCCAGATCCTCCTCCAGACCGTCACGGAATCCTTCGACAATGTAGCGGGCAAGACGTTCTTCAAGGGGGAGGTCCGAGGCCCGGTGCGGGCCGGGGCGGGCTTCTCTGTCGCGGAAATATTCCGTGAACGCCCCCAGCGGGTCAGCGCCCCGATTGAATATCAAATCCTCACAGAGACGCAATTCCTCCTCGTCGATCTGCGTCACCCGCAGCAGCCTTTCCGGGTTGACGATCGCCATATCCAGACCGTTCTGCAGATTCAGGTGGAGGAAGACCGCATTGAGACCCTCGCGGCCCGCCGGGGGAAGGCCGAAGGAGACATTTGATATCCCCAGGATGGTACGGCACTGCGGCAGGGCTTCCTTAATCGCCTTGACCCCTTCGATGGTTTCCACCGCGGCCTCGACATAGGCCCGGTCGCCGGTGCCGACCGGGAAAACCAGCGGGTCGAAGATCAGGTCACGGGCCGGCAGATTGTGCTCGCCAGTCAGAAGTTCATAACTGCGCAGCGCAACAGAGAGCTTACGCTCCCGGCTGCGGGCCATGCCCTCCTCTGGATCTTCGTCGATACACCCTACGATCACCGCCGCCCCATACTTCCTGATCAGCGCAGCGACCGTCTCGAAGCGCTCCTGGCCACCCTCCAGATTGATCGAGTTGATGATCGCCTTTCCCTGGCTGCGCTTCAGAGCAACCTCCAGGGTCTCTGGATCGGTGGTATCGATCATCAACGGAACCCTCACCTTGCGCACCATCACATCGAGGAAGGCCGCCATGTCAGACGGTTCATCGCGGTCCGGGTCGGCAAGGCAGATGTCGAGGACGTGTGCTCCCTCCCGCACCTGTCGGCGGCCGACCTCCGCCGCGCCCTCCAGATCCCCCTCTCCTATCAGGCGTTTGAAGGCACGGGAGCCGATGACGTTGGTACGTTCTCCGACGATAACGGGGGTGTAGTCATCCAGCGGCAGGTAGTCCACTCCGCTGACGGCGGCGGGTATACGGGAGGTGGGGTGCCGGGGCCGGCCTCGGGCTGCGGTCTCGGCCAGCAGGCGGATATGTTCCTCAGTTGTACCGCAGCACCCACCTATGATGTTAACCCACCCCTCATCGATGAAACGCCCCATTATCGAAGCCATCTCTTCAGGGCTCAGGCTGTAGTTGCCTTCGTGATCGGGAAGTCCGGCATTGGGCATTACCGAGACGGCGGTGTCCGCCAGGCTGCTCAGGCTGCTAACGTAATCTGTCATGAAGGCGGGCCCAGTGCCGCAGTTGAGCCCGATCGAAGCCAGGCCTGCGTGCTCCAGGCTCGTGAAGACCGCTTCCGCGCTCTGCCCGGCCAGGGTTGTCCCCATCGGCTCAATAGTGAAGGAAACCATGACCGGAACGTCCCAGCCGAAAGCATCCGTTACCTGCCGCACGGCCAGCAGGCCGGCTTTGATGTTCAGTGTGTCCTGGGCGGTTTCCAGCAGCAGAATATCGGCGCCTCCCTCCAACAGTCCCCTGGCCTGGACCGAGTAGTACTCCAGTAGCTCATCAAAGCCGACACCCCCCGTCAGGGAGATGGAGCGGGTAGTGGGACCCATCGATCCGGCCACATAGCGGGTGCGCCCTGGAGTATCGAAGCCTGCGGCGGCCTGCCGCGCCAGTCGGGCGGCGACGCGGTTGATCTCCAGCGCCTTCTCCTCCAGACCGTACTCCCCCAGTACGAAAGGGATGGCGCCGAGGGTGTTTGTCTCCACCACATCGGCACCGGCGGCCAGATAGCCGCTATGGATCTGCCCGATCAGGTCGGGGCGGGTCAGGACGAGATTTTCGTTGCACCCCTCATAACTTTGCCCGCCGAAATCTTCAGCAGAGAGGCCCGCTTTCTGAATGTAAGTACCCATCGCCCCGTCGAAGACGAGGATATGCTCCGAGACCATCTCCCGGAACTGCGCGGAGGTCAGACGTGGTTTTATGCTGTCGGCTCCAACGGTCATAGCGGCATCCCGGATAGTGCGATCAGCAGGTAACCGGGCAAATATGCCCGCTGCTGCTTGCGGCTGTGAATAAAAAAGAATGGACTCCGACGCACGACATTCCGCCGGAGTCCATTCCGATTTGCGACGCGTCGGTTAGCGAACTCTCAACTAACTCCCACCTGTTCCTTGAGCCACTCGGTGTTCACCGACTTGGGTCTGGTGATCGGTTCCATCATGGCCCGGCTCGTGATCAGCTGTGAAAGCATCCCCATGGCACGGCTCACACTGAAGAACACCGTGTAGTAGAGCATCTCCGTGATGCCGTAGTGGTAGAGCATCGTCCCCGAGGCCGCGTCTACGTTGGGCCAGGGATTCTTCGCCTTACCGTGCTCCATCAGCACCTTCGGGATGACCTCGAAGCCGAGGGCCATCGTCTTGAAGAGCTCGTCGTCGGGGAAGTTCGCCTTGCCGAACTCGTACTGGGCGGTGTAGCGCGGATCGGTGGCCCGCAGGACAGCGTGGCCGAAACCGGGAACCACGCGGCCGCTGTTCAGCACCTCCCAGGTGAACTCTTCGAGCTCATCGGCTGAGGGAGCCTTGCCGTCGAAACGTTCCAGAATCCCCAGCAGGAACTTCAGACACTCCTGGTTAGCCAGACCGTGCAGGGGACCGGCCAGACCGGATAGGCCAGCAGCCACTGAGTAGTAAGCGTCCGAGAGCGCTGACCCGACCACATGCGCCGCAAAGGCGCTGACGTTTCCGCCCTCGTGGTCACTGTGCAGCACCAGGTAGAGCCTGATCAAGTCGGCGAACTCGGGGTCGTCGTTGCCGAGCATGTGGGCGTAGTTGGTCGACCAGTC
>JAUVWC010000332.1 GCA_030604325.1 Candidatus Zixiibacteriota bacterium
AATCAGCCAGGGAAGATCCGTCTTCCGCCTGAGTCTGCACGGCAATCACCAGCACGTAATCAACCCTCGGCTGCCGCACAACCGCCCCTTCGCTGTCTACCAGGCGCCGAATTTTTTTCTCCTCACTCAGCCTTATTTCCGCGTTTTGAACACCTTCGGCCGATCTGAAGAGAGCAGATACTTCTCGAATACGCTCCCGCCATTGCTGACGGTTCAGAGAAGGGATCTCCTCGACGTCGACGACAACAGCGCGCGGGGCGGCGGAAAAGTCGTCCGGTTTATCCTTGATGACGGTGTTCTGAGCATAGGCCCGCTTCGAAGCAAGCTGGCCCAGGGCGTCTCGATAGGCACGGTCGGTAGCCAGCCAGAGCCCGTGGCGAACCGCGCCGTAGCCGTCCCCGATCGGCAGCGATGTGAAGCCGGGACGCCCGGGACCGCTGCGACCTACGAACTGGGTGTTGTCGAAAGAGGAATCCCCCACCCGCAGGGTGATGGTCGCGTAGCGGATCGAACTCTCCAGATCCATCAATACCGCACCAAACGAGGCCTGGATGTTCCACAGACCACGATCATCAACCCGGTAGGTGAGATGATAGGGAGCCTCACTATCGGGCAGCCTCAGCTCCCCCATGCTGCGTCCCAGCTCATCACCCATGGCCAATAGCACCGGTTCGCTCTGCAACGCACGCCTGGCGGCATCAGTAGGGATCCAGGCGGAGGATTCCGAGCCCGGCTCCATCGGCGGCATGGGAAGTTCGGGCGGTCCGGTGGGTGCCTTGGTCTGCTTCTCTACTTCGATCTCCGAAACCAGCAGCGAAGGTGAGATCCCCGAGACCGGAATCTGGCCCGATTCGGCCCCACAGTATCCATCGAACACTGCCGGGTCGTCTCCGGTCACCTCGATCTTGGAGAGGCTCATCAGGGGAGTCCCCACGATATCCACGCCACGCACCAGCTCATCGGGCCTTCCGTCCGGATAAACCCGGAAGACCAGCAGCGGTTCAACCTTGTAGCTCTGGGGCCCCATACGGCCGGTGGATGTAAAGCCGCCGGAAATGCCGCCGAAGATCAAACCGTACGGTTTCTCCTGTGCCTTTATCTGTCCGATCAGTTCCTCTCTCAGGGCGTCATACGGAATGCTATTGGAACTCTCCACGACGAGATTGCCCTGCCGGGAGACGGTACGGTACCCGTATTGCCGCCGACCGTGTCCGTTGCTGGAGGGAAATCCCTTGATGGGGCTGCGCGACATGAGAAAGCCCTGCAGCACCCCATCGACCACCACCTCGGTCCGGCGGGCCCTGACCCCTTCATCATCCACCGTGTAGTGCCCCTTCAGGTCCTCGCCGGCATACTCGGTCAGCGTCGGGTCATCATAGATATCCAGGAATGTGGGCAGGATCTGCTCGCCCACTTTATTGGTAAAGGTCTGGCCTTCGCGCTCGCTCTTCTGCCGGTGCCCCTCGATACGGTGACCGAAGATCTCATGAAAGTAGACGGCAGCGGCACGATTCTTCAGGATGGCCGGGCCGGCATAAGGGTCTACCACGGGCGCCGTGCGCAGTGCTTCCAGGTTGTCTATCTGATGCGAAATATCGGCCCGCACGCGTTCCGGCCCAGGGAGTTCGTTGGGAGGGTTCACATCGTAGATCTCGTAGAGGTAGAGCTCCATCCCGTCGTCCGCTTTCGTCCAGGCATACGCCACCAGCCGCATGGTGGCGCTGGAAACCAGCGTGCGGGTTCCCTCACTGGATACGATGTAGCGATCGGTCGTAGTGGCACTCAGCTCCACCCTGCTGCGGTAGATGTCGGGGTGATCGCAGACCAGCG
>JAUVWC010000209.1 GCA_030604325.1 Candidatus Zixiibacteriota bacterium
GCCGCCGTCACCAATTATATTGAGGACGTTCGTTCCGGCACCTTCCCTGGACCGGACGAGTCATACCACCAGAATGAAGAGAAATAAAGGGGCGATGCGGCGACTGCAGAGCGCCACTCAGATGCTGGAGTGGTCGAGGAGGGAACGTTGTTCCGGAAAGGGCATAGCTTTCGTGCCCACCATGGGGGCCCTTCACGAAGGGCATCTGTCTCTGGTGGACCTGGCCGCCGACAGGGCGAGTCGCGTCGTCGTCAGCATTTTTGTAAATCCGGCGCAGTTCGGGCCGTCCAAAGACCTCGAACAATACCCGCGCGATGTGGAACGTGACATGGAGATGCTGTCTGATAGAAAGGTGGATGCGGTATTCGTTCCCGAGGAGGATGTTCTCTATCCGGCCGGATGTACGACCTTGGTGGTGGAGACCGGGCTGTCGGAGATACTGGAGGGAGCCTCACGTCCCGGTCACTTCCGTGGTGTGGTCACGGTAGTTACCAAACTCCTATTGATCGTCGAGCCGGATTTGCTGGTGTTGGGGCAGAAAGATGCGCAGCAAGTAGCGGTACTGCGTCGCTTAATCCATGATCTTAAGTTTTCCGTAGATGTTATTGTGGGGCCGATAATTAGAGAGTCCGGGGGACTTGCTCTCTCCAGCCGTAATGCCTATCTGTCGGACGACGAGCGCCGCCAGGCCGCATGCCTGCACGAATCACTGTTTGAGGCCCGCAACCTCGTGCGGGGCGGTGAGGACGACGCTGGCGTCGTCCTGGGTGCCATGCGGGATCGGATCGAGAGAGAACCGGCCGTTCGCATCGATTATGTCGTGGCCGTACATCCGGACACGTTTGAACCGGCCACCTCCCTTGAAGGACCCACCCTCTTCTGCGTGGCTGTATTCGTCGGGGATACCCGCCTGATTGATAATGAACTGGTTAGTTCCCATCCGGAGTCTCCGGATGGGAACTAGCACGGTTCCCGCATGTGCTGTCGTGTTGGCCGCCGGTGAAGGTACCCGGATGAAGAGCCCGCTGCCTAAAGTTCTGCACCGTGCCGGCGGCCGTACGTTGGTGGATTGGGTGCTGGGGGCACTGAAAGAGGCGGGCATCGGACGGATTATTGCGGTGGTTGGCTTCAGACGCGAAGCGGTGATTGCCGAGCTGGAGGCACATCATCCAGATGTGGAGATCGCCGTACAGGAGGAACAGCTGGGTACCGGACATGCCGTAGGGTCGGCGCTGCCGCTGGTGGGTGAGGATGTATCTACCATAGGGGTCTTCAGTGGAGATACCCCGCTTCTGAGTGTGGAGATCGTGCGGGCTCTGAGCCGGCAGCACCACGGGAGGGGGGCTGCTGCCACATTGTTGACGGCCGAAGTGACCGATCCTTCGGGATATGGTCGGATCGTAAGGGATGCCGACGGACTGGTGGAGTACATAGTGGAAGAAGCCGATGCCGGCCCCGATGAGCTGATGATACGGGAAATCAACGCCGGGGCTTACATATTCGAGCGTGAAGCCCTGACGGAATCTCTAGGCATACTGCGCAGCGATAACGCACAAGGGGAATACTATCTTACCGATACTGTTGCGTACCTGCGCTCCCAAGGCCTTACCGTAGCTGCTTTCATGGCGGCGGGGAATACCGCCGAGGTACTAGGGATTAACACAATAGAGCAGCTCATGCAGGTGGAGGTGCTGCTGAGCGAGCGGGGGAGGGTGAAGTGAAGCACGGCTGTCATTCATTCGATACCGCTTGTACCGGCTCCTGCCGTGGTTCGGTAAGCAGACGGGTGCTTTTCTACGGCGGCGCAATAGCGGCAGTCGTAGTGGTGGTGGTGGCTGTCGTGGGCCTGATGATGGCTGAGCGCCGCGAAGAGCAGCCGCAGCGGGATGCCTTCACCGAACTGGAGGAAGCCCAGGACATCGGCTTGCCTGATCAGCGGCCCCAGGTGGAAGTGCTGAACGGTTGCGGAGTCTCGGGTATCGCTGCCCAGGCACAAGAATACCTGCGCGATCTTGACTTTGATGTGGTCAATGTCGATAACGCCACCGCCTTCGATTATGAGGAGACGCTCGTTATCGACAGGGGAGGAGATGAGCGCATCGCGCGTAGATTGGCGCGTCTGCTGGGAACAGACAATGTTATCCGTCAGATACGTCCTGAACTTATGCTTCAGGTTACCGTGATTCTCGGCAGGGACTACCGCACGCTGAAACCGTACGGAGATATAGAACCGTAGTGGCCCATTCCCCAGCTTCGAGGCCGCCCAGCAGGGCTGCCGCACGCCGGGTTACTTCCCAGCGGCTGGCCCGGGGGTTTGCCGAGGCCGCGCTCAACAAGAAAGCAACCGAGCTGGTTATCCTCGATCTGAGAAAGCTCACGAACGTGACCGACTTCTTCGTGGTGGGAACGGTCTCCACCGATGTGCATTCCCGCGCGGTGGAGGATGCCGTCAAGCAGTGGGCGGAAGGCCAACTTGGGGAGCGTCCGTGGCATGTGGAGGGCGCCGAAGGGACGCGAACCTGGGTTCTGCTCGACTATGTGGATGTGGTGGTTCACCTGTTTCAGCCCCAGGCCCGTGCCTATTACAGCCTCGAACGGCTGTGGGGGGATGCCCCCAGGGAAGATATAAAGGATCCGGAGGAGTAGTCGGGTGCCACTGCTCGATCGCACAGCCCGGGTCCTTCGTGAGGCCATCTCCGCCGCCGCCACGGCGAGCGGATGGGAACTGGAACCTCAGAATGCAATGGTGGAAGTTCCGCGCGACACTTCCCATGGTGATCTAGCCTCCACCGCGGCACTGTCGCTGGCCGGTCCATTGAAGAGGAATCCGCAGGATGTGGCGGAGGAGCTAAAGAAGGCGCTGGAAGAAGCCCCGCCGCCTCCTGAGATCGTACCGCTGGCCTCGATCGAAGTGGCCGCGCCCGGTTTCCTGAACTTCCACATGAAGGCCCAGTGGCTGGAGAGCGGCCTCGTGGAGGTGTTTTCTGAGGGTCCGGCCTACGGGCAGAGCGACCGACTGGCAGACGAGGCGATACTCTTCGAGTTCATCTCCGCCAACCCGACAGGTCCGTTGAATGTAGTAAGTGCGCGAGCGGCGGCCGTGGGAGATGTCCTGGCCGCACTCTGCGAGGCGGCTGGTGCACGGGTGGAGAGGGAGTTCTACGTAAATGACGCCGGTCGCCAGGTCTGGCTGCTCGGTGCCAGCCTTGAAGCACGCCTGCGGCAGGAGTTGGGCGAGGACGCACCCCTCCCCGAGGAAGGCTATCACGGGGATTACCTGGTGGATATGGCCACCCAGTTGGTTTCGGAAGGGCTGCCGCAGTGGTGGGAGAGCCCCGATCGTGAGGAACGGGTGCAGCGACTGGCCGAGTGGGCGGTGGAACGAGTGCTCATACAACAGCGGAAGACACTAGAGACTTTCGGGCTCGAATTCGATACGTGGTTCCGGGAGTCGAGACTGCACAAAGAGGGCGCGGTGGAGGAAACCCTGGAA